>JAKAXG010000449.1 GCA_021827225.1 Actinomycetes bacterium
CGTCGGGGCAGGTGCCGGCGTCGAAGAGGATGCGGTGCTCGGCCCCGCCCTTCGAGACGGTGACCAGCACCGAGAACCCGTGCTCGGCGATCAGGGCGTCGAGCCCCCAGCTGCCCTCCATGCTGGCCGTGGGCCGCCTGCCCCCGGCCCTCCGGGACCGCACCGCCGGTCCCTGGTCGGGCATGAACAGGTCGGTGACGTTGTCCATGAGGCTGGTGACGGTGACCGAGTCGACCGGCTCCAGGTCGAATACCACCGGCGGCTCGAAGTCGTGCAGCACCGGCTCGAAATGCGGGTGGTCCCCGTGGTCCTGGCACACCGCCCCTACCCCCTCTTGCCCCGCTGGGCGTCGACCAGTTGCTCCGACACCGACGAGCCGAACCGGGCCTGCACCGCCCCCGACAGACCCGGGCTGATCGAACCGACCAGAGCTCCCAGCTTCAGTGGCAGGGGGGCCACGTCGATCTCGGCCCGGTCCCGGCGGATGGCCCGCACCACCGCCGAGGCGACCTGCTCGGGGCTCACCGTTCCGACCCCGAATGGCAGGGTGGCGCCGGTGTCGGCGAACATGCCGGCGTCGCGCACGAATCCCGGGTTGACCACCGAGCAGCCCACCCCGCTGCGGTACAGGTCGCAGCGCAGGCCGGCGGCGAACCCGCGCAGGCCGAACTTGGTGGCCGAGTACAGCGCCGTCCCCTTCGACCCCACCTTCCCGGAGAGCGAGGACACGAAGACGAAGTGCCCGGAGCGGCGGGCCCGGAAGGCGGGCAGGAGGGCCCGGGTCATGGCTATGGGGCTGCCCAGGTTGACCTCCAGGGCGTTGTCGATCTGGCCCTGCTCCCAGTCCTCGATGTCCCCGGAGGCGGGCAGGGCGGCGTTCATGACCGCGATGTCCAGCCCGCCCACCCGCTCGAGCAGCCGGGCCAGGTCGTCGCGCCGGCCCAGGTCGGCCACCACCGCCCGCCCGCCGATCTCGGCCGCCAGCTCCTCCACCGGCCCGGCCCGCCTGCCGGTGACCACCACCGACGCCCCCTCGCCTCGGAGGGCCCGGGCGATGGCCCGCCCCAGGCCGCCGTTGGCCCCCGTCACCAGTGCGGTCGCACCCCGTATCTCTGTCATGGACCAGAACCTAGGGCCTGATGGCCGGGTGCAGCACCGGGGCAGCCGGCTCCTGGCGGCGCGACAGCGACCGTTGCAGCGTGGCCAGCAGCGCGTTGCGGGTCTCGGCCGGTTCGATCATCTCGTCGAAGCCCAGGCGTCCGGCGGAGTGGTAGCTGGCTTCCATCTCGGCCGCCCGCAGCGCCGCCGAGGTGTCATCGTCGGCGCCGATGGCCCGGCTCATGGCCTCGGCTCCCATCGCCCCGAACGTGCTGCCCGGGTAGGCGAAGGTCCCGGCCTGCCCGTCGAAGGAGATGACCGACATGACCATCGAGCCGAACCCGTAGGCCTTGCGCAGGGTGAGCGTCACCTTCGGGGTGGTGGCCAGGGCCTCGGCGGCGAACATGCGGGCACCGCTGCGCAGCACCCCCTGGCGCTCGGAGCGGGTACCGGGGAGCATGCCCGGGTTGTCGGCGAGGAACACCAGGGGCAGGTGGAAGGCGTCGGCGACGGAGATGAACCGGGCTCCCTTGTCGGCGGCGGCGGCGTCGACCGACCCGGCGAGCACCAGCGGCTGGTTGGCCACCACCGCCACCGGCTGGCCGCCGACCCGGGCCAGGCCGCACACCAGGGACGTACCGAAGCGGGGCTGAACCTCGAACCACCTGCCGCCGTCGACGAGGGAGTCGATCACCGGGCGGATGTCGTAGCCCCGTCTGGCCTCCCGTGGCACCAGCTCCGTCAGCTCCGGGGTGGACCGCGGCCCGTCATCGGGGGTGTGCACCGGCGGGTACGACCAGGCGCTGGACGGCATGTAGGACAGGTACTCCCGGACCTGGCCGGCGGCCTCGGCGTCGGTCCCGGCCAGGTTGTGGATCAGCCCGCTGTCCAGCGCCACGTCCGGGCCGCCCAGTTCCTCCTTGGTCACCTCCTCGCCGAGCGATGCCGCCACCACCGGCGGCCCGGCGGTGAAGATGGCCCCGTGGCCGGTCATGACCGTGAAGTCGGCCAGCGGGGCGACCAGGGCGCCGTGGCCGGCGGACGGCCCGAACACCACGGCGACCACCGGCACCCGGCCGGAGCAGCGGACCTGGACCAGCGTGTCGGTCGGGCCCCGGAAGCTCACCTCGGTCGGCCGGTGGCCCGCCCCCTCGAGCATCATGACCAGCGGCACCCGGTCGGCCAGGGCCAGCTCCGCCAGCCGGTGCCGCTTGGCGTTCGACGCCGGCCCGATGCTGCCCGCCGCCACGGTGAAATCCTCGGCCCCCACCATCACCGGCCGCCCGTCCACCAGCCCCCACCCGGCCACGAACGCGTCGGCCGGCACGCTGCCGGCCAGGGTCCCGATCTCGGTGAAGGTGCCCGGGTCGCAGAGCGCGGCGATCCGGGCCCGGGCATCCAGCCGCCCCGGCCGGGACCGTTGGCGGGCCAGCCGGTCCGGCCCGCCCATGCCCCGGGCCTCCTGCCGCCGGGCGGCCAGCTCCCGCCGCTCGGCCGACCACTTGTTGTCGTCGCTCACGGGGTAAAAGTAGGCCGGTGAGGCTGCACCGCTCGGCATCGACGGCTCTGGCGCTGCTGCTGGCCGCTTTCGGGGCCGGCTGCTCGTCGGGCGCCCCCCGGGGGGCGCCGGCTACCACGGCCCCGCCGGCTACCACGGCCCCGCCGGCTACCACGGCCCCGCCGGCTACCACCGCCCCGCCGGCCACCACCGCCCCGCCGGGAACCGGGGCGGCCGGCGTCACGGCCAGCACCCCCTGCACCGGCGCCGCGCCCCCGGCCCGCCTGGCCCACGTGGTGTGGATCATCATGGAGAACCGGGGTCTCAGCCAGATCGACGGGTCGCGGTCCGCTCCCTACCTCAACTCGCTGGGCCGGGCGTGCGGGCTGGCGGCCGACTACTCCGGGGTGGCCCACCCCAGCCTGCCCAACTACATCGCCCTCACCTCGGGGTCCACCCAGGGGATCACCGACGACTCCGGGCCGGCGTCGCACCCCGTCTCCGCCCCGAGCATCTTCTCTCTGCTCGGGCCGGACTGGCGGTCCCTGGAGGAGAGCATGCCCTCCAGCTGCGATCAGCACGGCGGGGGTGAGTACGCGGTCAAGCACAACCCGGCCGCCTACTACACCAACGTGGCCGCGGCGTGCCGGGCCCAGGACGTCCCGCTCGGGCCTGTCCCCGACCTGAGCGCCCGGTTCACCCTCATCACCCCCAACCTGTGCCACGACATGCACGACTGCTCGACCGCCGCCGGGGACCGGTGGCTGGCCTCCGAGGTGCCGCAGATCCTCGACAGCTCCGAGTACCGCTCCGGGTCCACCGCCCTGTTCATCACCTGGGACGAGAACGATTCGGGCGGTTCGCGCGTCGCCACCTACGTCATCGCCCCGTCGGTGCCGCCCGGAACCAGATCCACCGTCGCGTTCGACCACTATTCGCTGCTGCGCACCACCGAGGAACTGCTGGGCCTCAGCCCCCTGCTGGGCCGGGCCGCCACCGCCGCGTCCATGACAACGGCATTCCATCTCCAGTCCCGCAGCAGTACCCTTTCCCCATGACAGACACGGGTGTCCGGGCCGCCTTCAAGACCTTCGAGGAGTCCACCGCCGACGACTGGGCCATCATCTCGCCCCAGCTCAATGTCACCCAGAGCTTCGTCCCCGAGCGGGTCATCGGCCTCATGCGGGCCCTCCGCAGCGACCACGGAGGGTTTCCGGTCGACCGGCTCGAGCACTCCCTGCAGACGGCCACCCGGGCCGAGCGCGACGGGCGCGACGAGGAGTACGTGCTGTGCGCCCTGCTGCACGACATCGGCGACACCCTGTCGCCTTTCAACCACCCCTCCATCGCCGCCGACATCCTCAAGCCGTTCGTGTCACCGGCCAACCACTGGATGGTCCTGCACCACGGCGAGTTCCAGGGCTACTACTTCTGGCACCACATCGGCCTTGACCGCGACACCCGGGAGAAGTACCGGGGCACGGAGTACTTCGACTACACCGAGGAATTCTGTGCCAAGTACGACCAGACGGCGTTCGACTCCGACTACCGCAGCGAACCGCTCGAGCACTTCGAGCCGCTGATCCGGGCCCGCTTGGTCACCTCGGTGCCGGCCGCCTAGGCGCTGCTCAGCCGCTCTTCTTCTGGGCCGTGCTCGGCGGGGTCGCCGGCCCGGCAGCGGCCGCCGGAGCCGGCCCGGGACCGCTCGCCGGCAGGTGGGTCGGGGTGGTGCCGTTGGGCAGCAGCAGGTCGAAGCCGTCGGGGATCTTGAGCATCCCCGGCGCCGTGCCGGGGGTGTCGGTCAGGCCGTACTGCCAGACGATCCGGTTGGTCTTGGGGTCGATGATCACCACCCGGTCCCGGTAGTCGTCGTTCACGCAGATCAGGCCGCTGGGCAGCATCTCGGCCAGGCTGGGGTGGTCCAGCATCCCCTCGCCGGAGGTGACCCGGTAGCGCCACAGGATCTGACCCTGCCGGTTGAACTCCAGGATCCCGCCCGGCTTGGTGAGAT
>JAKAXG010000450.1 GCA_021827225.1 Actinomycetes bacterium
TACGGCTACGCCGGGTTCGGGGAGCTGTTCGTGTTCGTGTTCTTCGGGCTGGTGGCCACGGCCGGAACCGCCTACGTGCAACTCGAGCGGCTCACCCCCCTGGCCGCCCTGGCGTCGGTCCCGGTGGGCCTGTTCGCGGTGGCGCTCCTGGTCGTGAACAACCTACGTGACATTCCAGGTGACACTTCCAGTGGCAAGCGGACGCTGGCGGTGCGGGTCGGGGCGGCGGCCACCCGACGCCTGTACATCGCCTGCGTGCTGGTGCCTCTGGTGTTCGCCGCCGGCATGGCCCCCTACCGGATCGGAGCGCTCCTGGCGCTGGCCGTCCTGCCCATCGCCCTGCCCCCGGTGCGCCGGGTGCGGGCCGGGGCCGCCGGCCGGGATCTCATACCGGTGCTCGGCGAGACGGGCCGGACCCAGCTGGCCTTCGGGCTGCTCCTGGCCGTGGGGCTGTGGATTTGACGCCGGTCATCCCAGCCAGGAGGTGACCGCCGCCAGGAAGGCGTCGGGCCGCTCCAGGTGGCAGGCGTGGCCGGCCCCGGCCACGATCTCGAGATCGGCGTTGGCGCCGATGGCCTCCGCCATCCGCCGGGCCAGGGCGCAGTACCTGGTGTCGAGCTCCCCGGCGACGACCAGCACCGGCATGGCCAGCCGGCCCAGGCGGTCCCACAGGGGCTCCTGGGTGCCGGTCCCGGCCAGGCGCAGGCTCGACGCCAGCCCCGCCGGGCTGCCCTCCAGCCGGCCCTCCATCTGCTCGGCGCCCGCCGGAAGGGACCGGAACAGCGGCTGGGCCAGCCACCACCGCAGGAACGGTTCCAGGCCCTCGCTCTCGACCCGCCCGGCCAGGGCTTCGTCCGAGCTGCGGCGGGCCGCCCGCTCGTCCGGATCGTCGATACCGGCGGTGGCACTGACAAGAATCAGCCGCTCGACGGCGCCCGGGTGGCGGAGGGCGACGTGCAGGGCGTAGCGGCCACCCATGGAGTAACCGAGCCAGGCGGCCGGCCCGCCGAAAGCCGCCCGCGCCGTGCCGGCCATCAGATCCGCCCCGCCGGGCAGGTCGGCGGCGACCGCCGCCGAGCGCCCGTGGCCGGGGGCGTCCAGGGCCACCAGCCGGTAGCGACCGGCCAGGGCCTCGCCGACCGGTCCCCACGCCCGCCCGGACTGGGTGAAGCCGTGGACCAGAACCAGGGGGGCGCCCGAGCCGCGGGTGTCGTAGTGCAGCGGGGGAGTGAACGCCATCGGAGGATCCTGGCATGACCGGTACACCTGATGTCCAAGCGGCCTTCTGCGCCGTGCTGTGCGACGAGTGGGCCCGCGGGGGCGTCACCGACGCGGTCGTGGCTCCCGGTTCGCGCTCCACACCGATGGTGACGGCCCTGGAGGAGGAGAGCCGCATCCGGGTGCACGTGGTGCTCGACGAGCGGTCTGCCGGGTTCATGGCCCTCGGCCTGGCCCTGGCCGGGCGGCGGCCGGCGGTGGTGGTCACCACCAGCGGCACCGCGTCGGTAGAGCTGCACCCCTCCGTGGTGGAGGCGTCCCAGGCCGGTGTGCCGCTGATCGCTGTCACCACCGACCGGCCCCCGGAGCTCCACCATGTCGGTGCCCCGCAGACGGTGGAGCAGAAGGACCTCTTCCTGCCGGTGGCGCGCTGGGCGGTGGACCCCGGTGTGGCCGACCTGGAGAGCTCGGGGGCCTGGCGTTCCCTGGCCTGCCGGTGCGTGGCCGAGGCGCTGGGCCGGCGGGGCGAACCCGGGCCGGTGCACCTCAACCTGCCGTTCCGGGAGCCGCTGCTGGGCTCGGCCCGGGTGGTCGAGCGGCCGGCCGGCCGCCCGGGGGGCGAGCCCTGGCACCGGGTCGGAGCCGTCGTCCCGGCGCCCGGTCCCGAGCGGCTGGGGGAAGTCGCCGGCATCCTGGCCGCTCACGCGGGCGGGCGGGGCCTGCTCATCGCCGGCGAGGGTTGCGGGGATCCGGCGGTGGTGGCGGACCTGGCCGTCCGGCTCGGCTGGCCGCTGCTCGCCGACCCCCGCAGCGGGGCCCGCCTCCCGGGCGCCCCTGTGGTCGCGGCCGCCGACGTGCTGCTGCGGGCGGCCCCGGTGCGGGACTGGACGCCCGACGTGGTGCTGCGGGCCGGCGCCCCGTGGGCGTCGAAGGTGATGGGCCAGTGGCTGGCCGGCCTGGACCCCGGGGTGCCCCAGGTGGTCGTCGACCCGGCCGGCCGCTGGGTCGACCCCGACCGGAAGGCGTCCCACCTGCTGGCCGCCCCCCCCGGGGCGGTGGCCGCCGCGGTGCCGGCCGGCGGGGGTCTCTCGAGCGACTGGCTGGCAGGGTGGCTGCGGGCCGAGGGGGCGGCCCAGCAGGTCCTCGACCAGCTGCTCGGCCCCGGCGGTGAGATGGCCGTTTCAGAGCCGGCGGTGGCCAGGGCCGCGCTGGACGCCGTCCCCGACGGGGGCCTGCTGGTGGCGTCGTCGTCGATGCCCGTGCGCGACGCGGAGTGGTTCGGGCGTCCCCGCCGGGGCGTCACCGTCCTGTCCAACCGGGGAGCCAACGGTATCGACGGGGTCGTCTCTACCGCGCTGGGCGCCGCCCTGGCCGGGGGGCGGCCCACCGTGGCCCTGCTCGGCGATCTGGCCTTCCTCTACGACGCCGGGGCGCTGCTGTGGGCCGCCGGCCGGCCGGTCCGCCTCAGCCTCCTCGTCGTCGACAACGACGGGGGCGGCATCTTCTCGTTCCTTCCCCAGGCCTCGGCCCTGCCCCGCGACCGCTTCGAGCGGTACTGGGGGACCCCTCACGGGACGGATCTGGTGTCCCTGGCCGCCGCCTACGGGGTGGAGGCGCAGCGTCTCGACGGGCGGCCGGCCCTGGACCGGTTCCTGGCCCGGGCGGCCGAGCCCGGCGTCCGGGTCGGGATCGTCCGCTCGGATCGGGAGGCCAACGTGGCCGCCCACGACCGGCTCAACGCCGCGGTGGCGGCCGCCTTGTCAGGTATCTGACCCGGAAGGGTTCAGGGCCGGACCAGGGCGGCCAGGAGGGCCTGCAGCTTCAGCTGGGTCTCGGCCAGCTCCTCGGCCGGGTCGGATCCGGCCACGATCCCGTTGCCGGCGTAGATGCGGGCCTCCCGGCCGGCCACCTCGGCGCAGCGGATACCGAGGGCGAAGCAGCCGTCTCCCCGGGAGTCCACCCACCCGACCGGCCCGGCGTAGCGACCCCGGTCGAATCCCTCCACCTTCTGCAGGTAGTCGACCGCCGCCTCGGTCGGGGTGCCGCCCACCGCCGGGGTGGGATGGATCCGCCCCACCAGCTCCAGGGCGGACGGGGCGGGGGCCCCGGCCTCCGTCCGGCCGGTGATGAGGGTCCCGAGATGGGACACGTTGCGCAGCCCGAGGACCGAGGGCCGCTCCGGTACCACCAGGTCCCGGCATACCGGGGCCAGGGCGGAGGCGATGGCATCGACCACCACCTGGTGCTCGTGGCGGGCCTTGGGGGAGCCCATGAGCCGGGCCACCAGAGCCTCGTCGCCGTGGACGTCGCCGCTGCGGGCCACCGTTCCGGCCAGCGGATGGCTCACCACCTCGGTGCCGTACCGGCTGATGAGAAGCTCCGGGCTGGCCCCCACGAAGCCCTCCACCGAGTACACCATGCAGGAGGGGTACAGGGCGGCCAGGCGCTCGAGGACGTCTGAGACGACGAACGGCCGGTTGGCCTCGATGTCGATCCGGCGGGCCAGCACCACCTTGCGCAGCTCGCCCCGGTCGAGGACACGCACGGCCTCGGCGATGACGTCCTTCCACTCGTCGTGGGTCATGGTCGGGATCAGGGTGAAACGGTCCGGCGGCGACCCGGCCGGGCGCACCTGACCCTCCGGCACCGCCAGGCTGGGGCCGGAGCCGACCGGCTCGATCATGGTCACCCAGCCCGTGTCGCCGTCGCGCCCGAAGATCCTCCGGGGGATGACCACCTGCCCCGGGGCGCTCGGGTCGAACGGCAGGGCCCCGATGGCAACCGGTCCGGTCCCCGGCCGCTCCAGGGGATCGTCGCCGGTCATCGACGCCAGGACCTCCGCCACCCGGGCGGCCGCCCCCGGGTCGCCCACCCCCTCGGGCAGGTCGATGCGTTGCGCCACCCCCCAACCGGCCAGGCCGCCGTGCTCCCCCCGGAACAGCCAGCCGTCCTCTCCGGCGTGCGCCAGCAGGTCGGGGGGCTCGGGTAGGGCGACGGTGGTGGCCCGCAGCTTGGATCCGTTCACGGCAGCACCTTCCTGGTGGCGGTGATCAGCTGGGTGATACCCCCCGAGAGCAGGCGCCGCTTCACCGCCCCGAACCCGGCCCCGGCCAGCATGTCGGCGATACCGTGCCCGGGCGGCAGGTAGGCCACCGAGCGGGGCAGGTAGCGGTAGGCGTCATGGTCGGACAGCAGCCCGCCGATGCGGGGCACCACATGGCCGAAGTACACGGCGTGACCGGTCCGCAGCAGCGCGTTCTCCGGGGTGGACACGTCGAGCAGGGCGACCCGGCCGCCCGGGCGGATCACCCGGGCCAGCTCCTCGAACACCGGCGGGAGGGCCACGAAGTTGCGCAGGGCGAACCCGCTCACCACCCCGTCGAGGAGAT
>JAKAXG010000451.1 GCA_021827225.1 Actinomycetes bacterium
GGAGAACGTGGCGGTCAGGTTGTCACCCCCGCTTTCGACGATGACCATCTCGAGGCCCGGAACCGCTGCTATCAGGCGGTCGATGGCTTCCAGGTTCGCCGCGATGTCGTCCCGGATGGCGGTGTGGGGGCAGCAACCCGTCTCGACCGCCACGATCCGCTCCGGGTCGAGGACCCCGGCCCGTTTGAGGAAGTCCGCGTCTTCGGTGGTGTAGATGTCGTTGGTCACCACGGCCAGATTCACCCGGGCGGCGAAGGCCCGGCAGAGGTCGGCTACCAGCGCGGTCTTGCCGCTGCCGACCGGGCCGCCGATGCCGAGCCGCAGCGGTGCAGCGTCAGGAGGCAAAGAGTCGTTCCTTTCTCTCGAAATGGGCCTCAGCGAGGAAGTCGCTCACCGGGGCGGACGTCGAATCCAGGCGGGCCAGCGGGCCCCGGCCGGCGAGGGCGGCCCGGCCGGCGATCCCGTCGACCAGGGGGGCGAGCTCCGCCACCACCCGGGCCGTTCCTGCCGGGTCCAGACCCAGAAGGCGCAGCGCGGCCGAGGTGCCACCAGCGAGGGACCCGTAAGCGGCTGTCTCCGCCGCGGCCCGGGGATCCAGGCCGGCCGCGGCCGACACCGCTCCTATGGCAACCGGGTGGTGGGGGTCGCGCAGGGAGCGGAGGTAGCCGGCGTCGAAGACCGAGGCCGCGCTCCTCGCCAGCTGCCCTCCCTGCTGGCGCGACAGGGCACGCGCCGCCGGCGAAGCCAGCCGGGCGTCGCAGGCTGCTTCCACAGCCGGCCACAGCCATCCGAGGTCTGCCCCGGCATGTATCCGGGTGCAGACGAACGCCGCGATCTGGGCGGTGACCGTTCCTGTGCTCAGCAGGCGTCCCCGTAGATAGCTCCGCAGGCCGGAGGTGTCGGATATCAGCTCCCGGTCGCACGCCTCCTCGACGCCCCCGGAGTGGGCGTGGCCCCCGGATGGGAAGCGGGCGTCGGCGAGGAGCAGGGCGATGGCTGCCATGTCAGAAGAGGAAGTAGCGCTGGGTCATCGGCAGGGCCGCGGCGGGCGCCGCTTCGATCGTCTCACCGTCGATGGTGACCGTGAATGAGTCCGGATCGATGGTGAGCGCCGGGAGGCAGTCGTTGTTCGGCATGTCCGCCTTGCCTCTGTGCCGGACGTCGGATACCGCGACGAGCGGGCGCCCCAGTTCGAGTCTCTCGCTCAGCCCGGCCTCGACGGCGGCAGGGGCCACGAACGCCAGGCTCGAGCGGGCCGCGACCGGTGGGGAGGCGCCGAACATCGGCCTGGGCAGGACCGGCTGCGGCGTGGGGATCGACGCATTGGCGTCGCCCATCGCGGCCCAGGCGATCATGCCCCCCTTGATGACGAGATGGGGTCGGACGCCGAAGAAGGCCGGGTGCCAGAGCACCAGGTCGGCGAGCTTCCCCGGTTCGACGGAACCGATCTCGCCGTCGAGCCCGTGGGCGACCGCCGGGCAGATCGTGTACTTGGCGACATAACGGCGGGCCCGCATGTTGTCAGCATTGGTGTCACCAGGAAGGCGACCTCGCCGGGCCTTCATGACGTGGGCAGTCTGCCAGGTCCGGATTATCACCTCACCCACCCGGCCCATGGCCTGCGAGTCGGAGCCGATCATGGAGACGGCTCCCATGTCGTGCAGGATGTCCTCGGCGGCCATCGTGGAGGCCCGGATCCGGCTCTCGGCGAATGCCAGGTCCTCGGGTAGGCGGGGGTTGAGATGGTGGCAGACCATGAGCATGTCCAGATGCTCATCGAGGGTGTTCACCGTGTGCGGCATGGTCGGGTTGGTGGACGAGGGCAGCACGTTGGGGTGGGCGGCCACGATCATGATGTCGGGGGCGTGGCCGCCTCCCGCCCCCTCCGAATGGTAGGTGTGTATCGACCGGCCGGCGATCGCGGACAGGGTGTCCTCCACGTAACCCGCTTCGTTGAGGGTGTCGGTGTGCAGGGCGACCTGCACCCCGGCCGCATCGGCCACGCTGAGGCAGGCGTCCATGGCCGCTGGGGTGGAGCCCCAGTCCTCGTGCAACTTGAAACCGGACGCTCCGGCCCGGAGCTGCTCCCACAGGGCGTCCGCGCTGACGGTGTTGCCCTTACCGAGGAGGGCGACGTTGACGGGCCAGCCGTCGAGGGCCTGCAGCATCCGGGCCAGATTCCACGATCCGGGCGTGACCGTCGTGGCCCGGGTGCCCTCCGCCGGCCCCGTCCCCCCGCCAATGAGGGTCGTGAGTCCCGATGCCAGGGCTTCTTCGATGATCTGCGGGCAGATGAAGTGCACATGGCAGTCGATACCGCCAGCCGTGAGGATCAGTCCGTTCCCGGCGATGATCTCCGTGGACGGGCCGATCACGAGATGGGGGTGGACACCGGAGGTGATGTCGGGGTTGCCGGCCTTGCCGAGGGCCACCACCCGGCCGTCCCGGACGCCGACATCCGCCTTGATCACCCCCCAGTGGTCCAGGACCACCGCTCCGGTGATTACCAGGTCCGGGGCTCCTGACGCCCTGGTAACGGCTGCCTGGGCCATCGACTCCCGGATGGTCTTCCCTCCGCCGAATATCGCTTCGTCGCCCGGCCCGCAGCGGTCCTCCGTCACCTCGATCACCAGGTCGGTGTCGGCGAGCCTGAGCCGGTCCCCCACCGTCGGGCCGTACAGGGCGGCGTAGCGGTCGCGGCCTATGGACGTCACCTGTCCACCGGACCGCCGGCCAGGCCGCGCAGCCCCGGCACCACCCGGCGGCCGGCCAGCGGCACGAGTGGCACCTCCCCGACGATGCCCGGCTCGAAGCGCACCGAGGTTCCGGCCGGCACGGCCAGGCGCATCCCCCATGCGGCGTCGCGATCGAAGTCGAGGGCCCTGTTGGCTTCGGCGAAGTGGTAATGCGACCCCACCTGGATGGGCCGGTCGCCCCGGTTCGTGACAGCCAGGGTGACCGCCGGGTCGGGACCTACCCGTACCTCTCCCGGGGCGCAGATCAGCTCGCCGGGAATCATGGGATCGGCTGGTGGACCGTCACCAGCTTCGTCCCATCGGCGAAGGTGGCTTCCACCTGCACCTCCGGGAGCATCTCGGGGACACCATCCATGACCTCATGGCGGCCCAGGACCCTCCGTCCGGCGGCCGCCAGCTCGGCGACGCTCCTGCCCTCACGCGCTCCTTCCATCACGAAGGAGGTGATGAGTGCCACCGCCTCCGGGTAGTTGAGCATGAGACCCCGCTCACGCCGGTTCAGGGCGACCATCGCGGCCAGGTGCACCAGGAGGCGGTCCTGTTCGTGGGGGGTGATGTTCATTGCCGCGGCTCGACCGGCCGGGCCGCCGGGGTGGACCGTGGGTACACGGCGGTCAACTTTTTTCCCTCGGTAGATGACCCGCCTTCACCAGCGTGGCCAGCGTGTCGCAGATGATCCGGGTGGCGACCAGAGACGTTATGTCCGCCGAGTCGTAGGGCGGCGAGCACTCGACCACCTCGATGCCGGCCAGGCCCCGTTTGGCCACACCCTGGACCAGCTCCAACGCTTCACGGGGCAGGAAGCCTCCGGGCTCGGGCCAGCCCGTTCCCGGCACGAAGGCGGCGTCCAGGCAGTCCACATCGAACGACAGCCACACCGCCTCCGCTCCGTCCCAGGCCACTTCCAGGGCCGTGTCGATCGCAGTCTGCAGCCCCATCTCCACGCAGTCGTTGACCGTGAGGACGGTCGTCCCCCTCTCGCGGCCGACCCGGACTCCGGGCCGCGGCGCCTGCCATCCTCCGATCCCGATCTGGACCAGGTTCTTCGCCGGCACGTTGGGGATGTCAGTGGCATGGAACCACGGAGTGGTGTGCATGCGTTCGTCCAGGTCGGTCTCCTGGGTGTCGACATGGCGGTCGAAGTGGATGATGCCCAGATTGCCGTCGAGGTGTTCTGCCACCCCCCGGACCGTCGGGTAGCCGATCGAGTGGTCACCGCCGAGGACTACCGGGAACGCTCCGGTCGAGTAGACGTGCGACACCGCCTTGCTGATCTGGTCGAAGCTCTTCTCCAGGTTTCCGGGGATCGTGAATATGTCTCCTGCATCGCCGACGGTGATCGACTCTCTCAGGTCCACCCCCAGCTCGAAGCTGTAGGTGCCGTACAGGGCCGAGATCCGGCGTATCCCCTGCGGCCCGAACCGGGTCCCGGGACGGTACGTCGTACCCGAGTCGAACGGCGCCCCGAAGACGACCACGTCGTAGTCACCGCAGCGGCGCACGTCCTCGACGTACGGGGCCTTGAGGAAGGTGTTGATCCCGGCGAAGTGGGGCAGTTCGCCGCGCGAGAACGTGGGGATGGTCCGGTCCACGATGGAGTCGGCGCCCTCGAGGCCGAGCTCGAGACCTCGGGCCACGTCCCGCTCCCACACGGTGGTGGGCAGTTCCGCCTCGGCCTCCACCGCCCGCTTGGCCTCGGGACCGTAGCGGGGGGTGTGAGTGTGAACCCTGATGTCGTCAGTCATGACTTTGTTCCTGATTCTCCTTGTTGAAGGTTGGAGTTACTTCCCCCCAGCCGGTCGGCACCCGGCCTGACCGGGTGGCCAGTACTGCCGGCCACGGGATGGC
>JAKAXG010000452.1 GCA_021827225.1 Actinomycetes bacterium
GAGGGGGCACACGGCGTGGCTGCCGTGGTCCAGGGCGGCCAGCACCGCCCGGCGGGCCCCCGCCGGGGCGGTCACGACGGTCACGTCGGCCGCCACCGGGTCGCCCGGTGTGGCCCGGCGGACCGACACCGAGCCCGGCCAGTCCGAGACCGCCTCCGCCACCCGGCCGGGGTCGCGGTGGATCACGGTCACGGCCCCGAAGCGCTCGTCCCCGGCCAGGGCGCGGGCCACCCGGCGGCCGACGGCCCCGAAGCCGATCACCGCGGCGTGCATCCGCCGTGCTCCGCTCAGAGCTCCTCCGGCGGCAGTTCCCGCCAGCCGCCCCGCTGGGGCGGCGTCCCGCCGGAGCCGCGCAGGCGGACGATGCCGGCGATGATGACGGTCGCGCCCAGGGCGGCGAGGGAGTGGCGCAGGGCCTTCATGACCAGCGGATCTTACCGTGGGGCCCCGCAGCCGGCCGGGGGCGCTCAGCCGGGGGCGACCGCCAGCTTGAAGGTGTCCGACGGGCGCCCGTCCGGGGACGCGCCGGTCCAGGTGACCTGCAGCTGGGAGAACTGCGGGCCGCTGCCGCTCTGCACCACCTTGCTCAGGGCCAGCTCGGCCGGACCGGAGCCGTGGCCGGCCGAGCCACCGAGGTGGACGGTGCCGGTGCCCGAGGCGGCGGTGCCGGTCCACGACGTCCAGTTGACGTCGGTGACGGTGGTCGTGGCCACCCCGCAGACCACGATCAGCGTCTTGGGCTCGTAGGCGCCCCCGCCGCAGTCGAACACCGTCGGCACCAGCTGGGTCAGCGACGTCGGCGGGGCGGTGACCACCGTCCGAGACGCCGACGGGCTCACCGTGGACACGGCGGTGTGGCTGCCGGCCGACCCGCCGCAACCGGCCAGGACGGCGGCCGCCGTCACCAGCGCCCCGGCCGCCACCGCCCCCCTGGTCCCGGTCATGTCCGGACCGCCCGCGCCCCGGCGGTGACCGCAGCGGCCGGCGCCGGCCCGGTGGCTGCCGCCGGCACGGTGCATCCCGGGCCGGGGGCGCCGGCCGCGGCCGTACCCGGCCTTCGCGGCAGGGCCGGCACGGCACCGCCGGCCAGGGCACCGGCCGCCACCAGGGCGGCCCCGGCGGCCAGCCCGGCGCCGCCGCCGGCGGCGAACACGCCGGCCGCGGCCACGGCCATGGCGGCGGCCACCCCCGCCTGGACGCCCACCACAGCCCAGCGGACCCCCGGGCCGACGGCGTCGAGGAACCCGTGCAGCTCGCGCAGCCGGGCTGGCGTGGGAGCGCGCGACGTCAGGAACACGGTGAGCCCGCGGGCCAGGCCGAAGCCGGCCCCGACGGTCACCGCCGCCAGCGGTGACCCGCTGAGGGCGGCCAGGGCGAAGACCACCAGCACACCGGCGGTCATCAGGTAGGTGGCCACCCCCACGCCGATCTGCCAGCCGAACCCGGCGCCGTACACCCAGGGCCGGTAGCGGGACAGCCAGGCGTCGTTCACCTGGCGGCGCAGGAGAGGCAGCACCTCGCCGAACGCCCCGGCGTCGACGCCGGCGGCGACAGCGGCCAGCACGGCGCCGGCGCCGGCGACGGCCGCGGGATGGTGGCCGAGGCCGGCGGCCGCGACCACGGCGGCCAGGGCGGCGGCGGCCCCGCCCAGGGTGACCCCACCGACGGTCGCCCCCAGGACGAACCACCCGGCGGTGATGCCGTAACGGTGGCCCCGGGAGCGCTCCCCGAACGGGGTGATGCTCGAGAGCATGGACAACCCGCAGGGGGACCAGGTGGAGCGGGCGGCGGCGGCCACGCCGGTCAGCAGCCCGAGCAGGAGCAGAAGTACGGTCATCGTCGGCCTCTCTTCCTACATGCCCTGCCCGAAGGACTGGGCGTCTCCGAAGGGGTGGATCAGACCCTGGTCCGACACCAGCCAGTACCCGTTGCCGCTCGGGGTGGCGGCCATGCCGACGATCGGCTGGACCACCGCCTGGCCCCCGAGGGAGCCGTGGAAGCCGGCGTCCCCGAAGGCGAACACCCCGCCGTCCTTGGCCACCAGCCAGTAACCCCGGCCGGTGGGGGTGGTGGCCATGCCCACGATCGGCTGGGCCAGGTGGACCGAGCCGAGCGACCCGTGGAAGCCGGCGTCGCCGAAGGCGAACACCCCGCCGTCGCTGGCCACCAGCCAGTAACCCCTGTTGTCGGGGGTGGCGGCCATGCCCACCACCGGCCGGGCCAGGGGCACGCCCCCGGTGGAGCCGTAGTACGGCGCCGAGTAGTCGAACACCCCCCCGTCGGACGCCACCATCCGGTACCCGCCGGTCTGTTGGTCGGCGGCCATGCCGACGATCGGCTTGGCCAGGGCGATGCTGCCGGCGGACCCGTCGAAGCCGGCGTCGCCGAACGTGAAGATCCCGCCGTCGGCGGCCACCAGCCAGTAGCCCTTGCCGGTGGCGGTGGACGCCACCCCGACGATGGGCTTGGCCAGCTGCTTGCCGTACAGCGACCCGTGGAAGGGGGCGTCGCCGTAGGCGTAGACACCGCCGTAGTTGTCCACCAGCCAGTACCCCTTGCCGTCGGGGGTGGCGGCCATGCCCACCACCGCCTGGACCGGCGGAGGGGGGGAGTTGGTGGTCGGGCCGTTCTGGCAGGGGGCGTAGTGGTTGGCGGTGTTCTCGTCGACCTGGGCGACGGTGGTGCAGGTGGAGTCGAGCACCCACGGCGGGGTGCACGACACCACCCGGCAGGCGATGCGCCCGGAGCAGGAGATCTCCTGGTGGCACTGCCCGTAGCGGAACTCGGTGCAGCCCACGTGGCGGTTGGCGCAGGTGCCGAGGGCGCACTCGCAGGTGAGGTTGTCGCAGGTGGGGCAGAAGTTGCCGCCGCCGCAGCCGCAGCCCTGGCACTCGCCCATGCAGTCGATGAAGTAGCGGGCGCCGGCGCAGTACTCGGACCCGTCGGCCTTCCACCAGCCCCCGGCGAAGGTGCCGGGCGGGCAGGCGTTGACCCCGTTGTTGATCGTGCAGCAGAACTGGGTGTAGCCGTCGCAGCACGCCGAGGAGCAGTCGCAGTTGCTGCCGGGCGCGCACTCGCAGATGAACCCGTAGGCGCTGCCGGGCTTGAGCAGCAGCTCGGTGGGGGCCACGGTGAGGGCGGTGGCCGTGACGGTCGCCTTGGCCAGGAAGCCCCTCCGGGACGTGCGCGACAGCAGGAACTCGCCGATTCCGGTCGTGATGCTCATGCCACCTCCTGCGATAGCGGGTTGGTCCAGACCAGGTAGGCGAGGCCGGCGATGACGGCGCTCACCAGCACCAGCGGGGCGCCGCTCCACGGAGACGAGGAGAAGACCGCCCCCAGCCGGCTCGGGGGGTCGGCCGCCCACCACGCGGCGGCGGCCGCCGCCGCCAGGTTCAAGGCGGCATGGAGGTAGGTGGGCCGGCTGTCGGGGCGGCCGAAGCAGCCGCACGACGACAGGGCCCAGCCCCGGCGTAGAGCAAGCGTCACGAACCCGGTGAAGGCGGCGTAGGTGGCGGCGACCAGAGCGCCGGTCACGGCGCCCGGGAAGGCCACGGCGGCGACCGCCACCACCATCTCGGCGGTGGCACCGGCCCTGACCGCCCGGCGGCCCACCCGCCACCCGGCGGCCTGCAGAGCCCGGGCGGTGTAGTCGGGGCGGCGCAGCTTGGCCACCCCGGCGGCGGCCAGGACGGCGACGGCCGCCAGGAACGGGGCCGCCACATCGGTGGCGGCGGACCCGGTCACTGGGCGGGGGCCACGCGGAACGAGCCGATGACCTGGTTGGCCCGGGCCGTCAGCGGCACCCGGTTGGCCATGGACCCGATCACCGAGTACAGGCAGAACGCCCGGCCGCCCACGGTGAAGAACCGCTGCACCCCGGCCTGGCCGAGGATGGTGCGCTGCAGCTGGCGGGGCCGGTAGGAATCGGGGGTCAGGCCGGGCACGGCCGGGAGGGTGCCGAACAGCGGGCTGCCGGCGGCGTCGGGGCCGAACTCGAGGAAGCTGACGAACACGTCCTCAGGGCCGAGCTGCTCGACCAGACCGCCCCCGTAGTCGCCCCGGTCGGCCGGCAGCGGGACGGTGGCGGCGTGCACCACCGGGTAGGTGGTCTCGCCGGGGCCGGCCGGGCGCCGGTAGATGGCCGCCTCCCAGCCGGTCGGGGGGGCGATGGTCAGCCCGGCCGAGTGCAGCTGACGGGAGGCCAACCTAGGCACCCCCGCCGTCACTGATGGACGTCGGGTACAGCCGGGGGTCTCCCGGTTCGATCCCCACCTCCCGGAGCTGGCGGTCCACGTCCTGGTCGCGGAGCTGGTCGGCGGCGGAGCGCTCGTGCAGGCCCCGCCGGACACCGCCCGGGGAGCCCGCAGGGCGGGTGGTGCCGTCGGCGACAGCGTTGGCCACCAGGCTGCGTACCTCCTCCCAGCCGGCGGCCACGCCTTCTCCGACCACCCGGCCCGCCGGCCCCGAGACGTACACGAAGTAGGGGGCGTAGGGGATGTCGTAGTGCTCCCACACCTCGGTCGACATCACCACCGGCGTGGATCCGGCCAGCCCGGCGATGGCGCCGGGCGACTCCGCCTCAGCGCCCCGGGTGACC
>JAKAXG010000453.1 GCA_021827225.1 Actinomycetes bacterium
CTGCGACGCGAAGCCGCTGCCCGCTGTCTTGTTGACCCAGTTGAACAGGGCGTCGCTGTCGGTCACTCCCCGCCGGAGGACGATGTTCGGCCAGGTCATGCGGCCGGGCAGCTGGTGGACGAACCCGTTCTCGCCGCCCTCGGCGTAGGCGGTGACCGCCACGTGCACCTCCAGGCCGTACACCTCGCCGAAGGTGCCGATGGACACCCCGTCCACCTCGAACAGGAACAGGTTCTGGCCGGGGACGTCGCCATTGAGAAAGACCGAGGACATGCTCACGGCTTACGGGCCTCCTGCCACGCCCGGGCGTTCAGCGATGCCACGCCGCGCACCAGCCGGGCGCGGTCGTGGTGTTCGAGGTCCAGCAGGTCGTCGATGTCCCAGTGCAGGTGGTAGGCCAGGTAGATGACCTCCTGCCACAGGGACTCGGCGGGGTACTGAATCATCGTCCGCCGCTCGGCACCTCTTCGATCGCGGCGCGCCGGCCGGCCGGCCGGGGTTCGACCGGGGCGGCCGGTACCGGGCCGCCGGCGGGCTCAACCGCCGAGACCGTGGGGCCGACCGCAGCCGACGGCGTCGAAGACGAAGAAGCCGACGACGGAGGCGCCGGCGCCGCTGACGGAGCCGGGGCGGCCGCGGCCCGCTCGGCGGCGGCCGCCTCCTCCTGGGCGGCCAGCAGGGCGTCGATCTCGTCGGGGGTGCCGAAGTTGATCACGCCGTAGAAGTCCTGCAGGTAGGCCAGGTCGGCGGCGAAGAGGTTCTCGATCTCGTGGGTGGTCACCAGGGGCACGGTGCCCAGGCTGAGGACGACCCGCGCCAGCACCAGGATGGTGAGACGCGGGTCGTCCGGGCCGGTGACGAAGGGGTCCCGCAACGGTTCGAGCTCGTCGCGTGCCGTGGCGAGGCGCATGGTCCCCCGCTTGTGGAGAGTGCCTGACTGATCCAGGTATCCCCGGGGCAGGACGAACTCGTACTCGGTGCGGAGCGCCATTTAGCTGTGCCGCTCCAGCTTGTCGTACTGCAGGGTGATGGTCTCGTGCAGCAGCTCGTTCTTGCCGGCGTCCACCCCGTCCTGGGCGATCTTCGACGGCCAGGAGCCGAAGAAGTTCCAGCGGGAGACCTCGGTGGCCTTGAAGTCGTAGACCACCACCGACCCGTCCTTGCGGTGCTTGTCGGCGGAGCCGTCGTTGCGGATGTCGGTGATCCACTTCCAGAACGGGTCGTCGCTGAACTTGTTGGGGGCCATGCGCTTG
This sequence comes from Actinomycetes bacterium, assembly GCA_021827225.1. The sequence goes on from JAKAXG010000453.1 coordinate 1,254, forward strand.
ATGGTCAGCTCGCCGGGGAGCTTCACCTTGCCCAGGGCCACGATCTGGACCTGCTGGCCCTTGGGGGTGACCTGGGTCAGGGTGGTGGTCTCGTTCTCGACCTGCAGGCCCTCCACCGATCCGACGGCGACGACGGTCAGGCCCTTGATCTCGATGGCGAAATGGTTGGAGTTCAGCGGGACGTCGGTCCAAACAACACTCATGGAAAAATTTCTCCTCTTACTTCTGAAGTCTCTGGCTGCCTAGCGCCGGCGTCAGCCGGCCACCTGCTTCTGCTGGCTGACACGGAAGATGACGAATTCCGCCGGCTTCACCGGGGCCAGGCCCACCTCGACCACCATCTTCCCTTCGTCGATGGAGGCCGGCGGGTTGGTCTCGGCGTCGCACTTGACGAAGAACGCCTCGGCGGGCGACGCCCCGAACAGGGCCCCGTCGCGCCAGAGTCCGTCGAGGAAACCGGTGAGGGTGCGGCTCACGCCCTGCCACAGCTTCATGTCGTTCGGCTCGAACACGGCGTACTGGGTGCCGTCGAGGATGGTGGTCTCCACCATGTTGAACAGCCGCCGCACGTTGATGTAGCGCCAGTCGCTGTCGGAGGAGAGGGTGCGGGCCCCCCAGATGCGGATGCCCCGGGTGCCGAACGGCCGGATGCAGTTGATGCCGATGGGGTTGAGCAGGGACTGCTCGTTCTTGGTGACCGCCCGCTCCACGTCCAGGCAGCCCCGGATGGTGTCGTTGGCCGGGGCCTTCCACACGCCGCGGGTCTCGTCGGTGCGGGCCCACACCCCGGCGATGTGGCCCGACGGCGGCACGAACACCTCGCTGTTGCCGTTGGTGCCGGCCGGGTTCTCCACCTTGATCCACGGGTAGTAAATGGCGGCGAAGGCGGAGTCGTACATGGCGACGTCGCTGCGCCACTCCTTGATCTGCTGGACGGTCATGCCCGGGGGGGCGTCGAGGATGGCCATGCGGTTGCCCTGCATCTCGCAGTGCCCGATCATCGCCGTCTGCACGGCCTTCCACATGCTCAGGTCGATGCTGCCGTCGTCCTTGGTGGCCGCGGTGATCAGGTCGGGGACCATGACCATGGTGACCTCGTCGGCGAGGGCCAGGCCGTTGATGCCCGTCCGGGCCGACTCCGACCCGGAGAACTTCTTGCCGCTGACCGGCACCGGGACCGGCGCGGCGGGCGCCAGCGGGTACTGGCCGGGCTTCATGACGTCGATCAGCGAGGACAGGTCGATCTTGGCGTCCAGGTCCACCTTGATCTTGACCTTGGTGGACGTGGCGTTGACCACCGTCTCGATGTTGTGATCGCCGGGGGTCAGGGTCAGGTCGGTGAACTGCTCGACCGGCCTGCCGCCCTCGATGACGGTGAGGTTGAACGGGGTGGGCCCGTCCTCCTCGTCGGCGCCGGAGTCCACCGGGTCGATGGCCACGGTGATGTCAGCATCGGCGGCGACGCTGGTGACAGTCACCGGGTTGCCGAGGGCCCGGTCGGCCGCCGGCAGGGCCGCCTGGGACGGCTCGCCGGCCGGGGCGGTGTTGGGTACGCGGACGATATAGGCGACGGTCCCACCGTTCTGGAAGTACCCGTACACCGACAGGGGCAGCATGCAGCCGTTCTTGAACCCGCCGTACAGCTCCTCGTACTGGGTCCAGCTGGTGACCAGCCGGGGGGCCAGGCCCTCGGGGTCAGCAGGGTCGTCGTTCGGCGCCCGCTCGGTGAAGCCGACGAAGGCGGCAATGGCCGTAGCCGCAGCGCTGAGGCTCTTCTCGGCTGACGGCACCTCCTCGACATAGACACCCGGCGCGGCGTAAGTCGGCACTTGACAGTTCTCCTTCCAAATGGTTGCCCTGCACCGATGGCCCGGTCGCCGTGCTCGCCCCCCGTTCGAGGTCGGTTAGCCCCTTGTTACCTGACCACCCGCCCGGGAATGTAGCCGAACGTATCAATCGGTGAAAGGAATCCTTTTCTTTTTCTGCTGAAGAAGCCCACAGGCCCGGAGAAAAAGGACATATGCCCTTGGCGACCGGAAGAGTCGGTCTATTCCAGCGTGTGGGTGGCGCCCGGGAAGGTGATCTCCACCACCCCTGCGTAGGCGCACTGGCACTGGCTGCCGGCGACCAGCGCCGGCTGCTTGGCGATCAGGGTCTGCGCCGATCCCGGCGTCCACGGGGTGAGCACCGGCACGCACGGCATCGGCGTCAGCACCCCCAGTGCGGCGGCGGTGGCCGACGCCACCTCGGGGTTGGCCAGGCTGGTGCACATCCCGAAGGTGGGCACGTTGACGATCTCGCAGTCGGCGATTGTGGCAGCCGGGGTGCCTTCGATCAGGACCATCTTGTCGGGCAGCACGTTCAGGGTGGCCGGGGCCATCCCGAAGCTGCACATGAGCATCGCCCCCATGTGGACGGCCGGTTCACCCATGGGCGCTCACAGCTTGGAGCCCTTCACCGAGCGGGTGAGGGTCTGGCCGGTGGTGGAGATGACGCAGTCGACGGTGTGGTCCCCGGCGGCCCAGCTGCGCACCGACGGCAGCAGGTAGGTGAAGAACAGCGACGAGTCCCGGTAGTCGACGCCCACGTAGCCGGCGTAGCGCTGCAGGCAGGCGCCGTTGGCGAAGTTCTGCAGCGCCGCCGACCCCGGGTAAGTGTCACCGGCGTGGTCGACCACCAGGGCGTACACCTCCTCGGTGTGCGGCTCCCGGCACGACACCACCTTCAGCTTGGACAGCTGGGCCTTGATCTGGGTGGGGGTGACCACGCACGCCCCGGGGCGCAGGTGGAACACCGACACCTGCACGCTCCGGTTCTTGGCCGAGCTGCAGCCGCTCAGCACCGAGGCGGCGGCCAGCCCGGCGATCACGGTGGAGGCGGCCAGCCGCCGGGGTTTCACTTCTGCCAATCGGAATGCCACTGCTCCACCGGTACCAGCTCGATGCGCCGGCCCCCGCCGGCCGGCGTCCCGCGGTGGTCGCGGCGGTCGCTCCAGCTGGTCAGCCGGGCGGCGACCCACCGGGCCAGCAGCACGGCCAGCCCAGGCGGCTTGGGCCGCCGGCCCAGGCGCTCCAGCGGCGCGGCGGCGGCCGCCGGGACCTGCAGCTGCTCGAACCGGGCCTCCAGCAGCGCCGCCCGGGCGTCCGACGCGGCGAGCCGCTCGTGGGCGGCCCGTAGCCGGCCCTCGAGCTCCTCGGCCTGGCGGCCCACCCGCTCCAGGTCCGCCTTCATGGACCGCAGCCCGTCCGACGCCGCCTCCAGGGCGGTCACCCGCCGGTCGATGTCCCCGCCGGCCGGCGCCGCCGGGCCCGGCC
>JAKAXG010000454.1 GCA_021827225.1 Actinomycetes bacterium
GCCCGTCCTGGCCCCATGGCCGGCCGCCCCCGCTCCGGCGGGTGGGTCTCGGCTCGTCAGATGGCCCGGCGTCTGGTCGAGCTGGTGCCCGTCGCCCGCCTCGGTGACGAAGGTGGGTCGCAGCCCGACGAGACCGAAGTGCCGTCCACGGCTCCTGCGTCCCCGCGCCGCCGACGGCTTGCGGGGGTGAGCGCCGCTGTGGGGCTATGCGCCGGGGTGGCCGCCGTTGGTCTGGCCCTGACGGCGTCGGCCCGGCGGGGGATCGCGCCGCCGGCCGCCCAGCTGGCTGTCGGCGGTTCGGACGATTACGTCCTGAGCGGGCCGCCCGGTGCAGACCTCGTGACGCTGATCGGACGGTGGGATTGCGGGCCTGCCCGGCCGGCGGTCGTGGACCTGAGCACCGGCTGGATCTGGGTCTTCGATCGATGGCCGCCACCGGGCTCCGCCGATACCGGTCGGGCCATCGTCCACGTCCCCCAGCCCACCGGGCTGACCGTTCGCCGATCCGGTACGGACTGTGAGCAGTTGGTAGCTCTGGAGGGCTCCGGCCGGCAGGCGGTCATTCCGGTGTCGCCCCGTCGATGAGACCGGCTCGGTCGCTGTGGGCGCGGCCGCTGCTATGCGCTGCGGTGACGGCGGGGACGGGCCTGGCCGTCTTCCTGACCGGCCGCTCGGCGCTGCCGCTTCCCCGGGGAGGTACGGCACCGGACCTCCGGCGGTGGTGGGTGGCCACCGGCTGGGTGGTGGCTGTCTTCGCGTTGGGCCGCCTGGCGGTGCTGGTCGCCGCTATCGCCATGTCGCTCGGGTTCCTCTTCGCGGCGTTGGCGCTGGCCTCCCGCGACCCTGGGCGGTCCGTCTGGCTGGCGGCCGTCGTGGGGTTCCCGGGAGGGCGGCTCCTGGCCCGGGTCGCGCTAGGGGTAACCGCCTCGGGTGTGCTGCTCGCCGCCTGCGGCGCCGGCTCATCGGCGGTGTCGCAGGGGCCAACCCCCGGATCGTCGGTGGTTTCTCCTGCGGCAAGCCCTGGCTCCCCATCGGCGCCCCCGGCCGCCGGCCCAGCCTCCCCGGCGCTGACCCGAACGCCCGGTCCGGGCGGACCTCTACCCGGGGTCGTCCCGGAACCGGCCCCGGTCCTTCGCAACACCGCTACCGCTCCGAGGCCCCCGGCACCGAACCGAGCGGCGTCGGGGGCGCCCCCTCCGCCGACGCCGGCGTCGGTGCCAGGTCGAGCGTCGGCGGCAGGCCGAGTGAGGGCGCGCCCAGCGCCGTCAGCAGGTCGAGCGCCGGCGGCAGGCCCACCCCCAGCGCCGGCGCCGACCACCTGGGTGGGGCCGCCGTCCGCTCCCGGCCGGCGGCCACCGCAGGCCGCCGGAGCGGACCCCACCCTCGCGCCGGCCGCGCTGCCCGCCGCCGGTGCCCCTTCCGATCCGGCAGCCACCGGCGGGACCCGGGCCTCCGGGGAGTGGCGGGTCCGCCCCGGGGACAGCCTGTGGTCCATCGCCGAGGCCACCGCCGGCTCGCCGGACCGGGTCCCCGGCTACTGGCTCCGGCTCATCGCCTTGAACCGGTCCACACTGCCGTTCCCGGACGATCCGAGCCTCCTGTTCCCGGGTGACATCCTGGTGCTGCCGCCGCTGCAGTCCGACGGTCCGTGAGCCAGACTGGAGACATGGTGAGAGCACTGCGGAGAGCGGGGTGGGCACTCGGGGTGCTGGCCTTCGTCGGGCTGTTCGCATCTCTGCTACTCGCCGGGCCGACCGGCCGGGCCGGCGCCCTGCCTTCGCAGGTCACCGTGGGCACCTCACCTGCCACCACGGCGACCCAGACGCCGACCGCCCCTCCGGGTTCCATCGCCCCCCTGGGCAACCGGCTGCCCGTCTCGCCGGTGACCCTCCCGCTGCGGACCCACTCCAGCAACGCCCATGTCAGCCCGGTGTTCGCCTATCTCTCAGTCGCCGGGTTCGCAGTGGCGATCCTCATCGCCCTCGGTCGGATGTTCCTCACCCGCGCCGGCGGCCCGGATCGCCAACCCGTCCCGCTGGAGGCCGACGGGCTGGACTAGAGCCGGCCGCCGGCGGCCGACTGGCCGGAGGAGAGCCGGCCGCTGAGCCCAGCTCGTCCTCAGCCGGCCGCCAACCGCTCCTCGTACAGGCGCCGGCCGACGGGGTCGAAGGCCACCAGCAGCACCCGGCGGACCGACGTTTCCGCCGCTCGGACGGCCCGCACGGCGATGTCGGCAGCCAGGTTGCGGGGGAACCCGTACACGCCCGTGGAGATGGCCGGGAAGGCCACCTCGGCGGCGCCCAGCTCGTCGGCCACCTCGAGCGACCGTCGGTAGCACGAGGCGAGGGTGTCGGCCTCCCCGTGCGCCCCGCCGTGCCACACCGGTCCCACCGTGTGGATGATCCACCGGGCGGGCAGCGCGAAGCCGGGAGTGGCCTTCGCGTCGCCTGGCTGGCAGCCGCCCAGCTTGGCGCACGCCGCCGAGAGGTCCGCCCACCCGGCGGCGGCGTGAATGGCCCCGTCCACCCCTCCTCCCCCTGCCAGGGCGGCGTTGGCGGCGTTGACTATCGCGTCCACCTCCAGCCTGGTGATATCGGTTTGGACAACATCGATGCGGGACGGCGCCATGGGGTTTATTCTTCCCGCAGTGCCCGACGGCGAGCTTCTGCTCACAACGGGACTTTCGGCTCTACGAGCCGAGGGGCGCAGGCAGGAACAATAGGGTTTCAAATCCCATTCGGGAGGGGCGATGTCGGAAGCTAATCGTCGGGTCGCGGTCGACCGCAGGGTAGACGGGCGCTGGGTGAACCCAGACGGTTCAGTGCTCGAAATCGAGGTGCACGAGGACGGGCGCGTGACGGGGACGTTCACGCTGGGCAGCGACCGGCCCTCGTACCGCCCCTACCGGGTGACCGGCACCTACCTGGTACGGGCCGAGGGCGGCCGCGGGATGGTCGGCTCGGTGGTCGGATGGCCGCGGACCGCGTCGGTGACCGTCTGGACGGGCGAGTACGACCGCGACACCGACGAGCTGCGCACCAGCTGGCTGTCGACGGTGCTGCCCCGGGAGGCCGGTGAGCGAACCCCGTCGGTCGGGGGGTCGGTGTTCCGCCGGCTGCCCCGCTCCCGCTCGATGGCCCGCGCCGGATAGCCCACCGGAGAGACCCCCGCATCGGCCGGCGCCGGCTAAGGCCCCCTCCCGCGTCCCGGCCCGGCCCTTTAGCCCGCTGAGCGGGAAATGCCTCTGTACTCGCGCGGGCCGCGTAGGTATGTTCGGAACCGATGGTCGGGGTGGTGGCCGGCGCCAACATCACGGGGTGGACCTCGCCGCTGAGGGAGGTGGAGCGCGCCGCCCAGGAGCGGGCCAAGGGGGCCGACCTCGACATGTCCGCCCCCGGGGCGGTCGAGCAGCTGAGGACGCTGCTGGTGGACGAGGTGGCCCGCTGGCGGGAGGAGTTCCGGCGGGGCCGGCGCCAGGTGGACATCGCCGATCCGGAGGGGGCGGTGGAGCGGGCGCTGCGCAACCTGGCCGGGTACGGGCCGCTCGAACCGCTGCTCGAGGATCCCGACGTGTGGGAGATCATGATCAACGGGCCGGCCGCCATCTTCACCAAGCGTCACTCCGGAGCGGGCGGCTACCACCACGAGGTCTTCCACGACGACGACCATGTCAACCGGGTGTTGACCAAGATCCTCGACGACGCCAGCCGCTCGCACCGCAAGCTGGACCCGGCCGAGGGCCTGCAGGACGCCCAACTGGACAACGGCGCCCGGATCCACATCGTGCACTCCGACATCGGCCGGGACGGCCACCTCCTGGTCAACATCCGCAAGTTCTCCGGCGTCACCAGACGCTCGATGCGGGAACTGATCGGCCTGGACATGCTGGATCCCACCACGGCCCGCTTCCTCACGGCCTGCGTGCGCAGCGGTCTGTCGGTGCTCGTCGCCGGCGCCCCCGGCTCGGGCAAGACCACCCTGCTCGGGTGCCTGGCCAGCGAACTGGACCCCACCCTGCGGGTGGTCGTCGCCGAGGAGGTGTTCGAGACCGACGTTCCGCTGGTCAACGTGGCCCACATGCAGACCCGCCCGGCCCGGGCGGACCGCAAGGAGGTCGACCTGCGCCGCCTGGTAGCCGGGTTCCTGCGCATGGCCCCCGACGTGGCCATCGTCGGGGAGGTCCGGGACCGCGAGGCGTTACCGCTGATGCTGACCCTCTCCTCGGGGGTGCAGGGTTTCACCACCATCCACTCGGGCTCGGCCCGCCAGGCCCTGTCCCGCCTGCGCTTCATCTGCCAACTGGCAGAGACCGGCTCGGACCTGAGCGTCTCCGCCCTCTCCGCGCTGGTCAGCGAGGCCATCGACGTGGTGGTCCACTGCGTCCGTCAGGGCGGCGTCATCCGGGTGGCCGAGGTGCTGGCCGTGGAGGACCTGCAGGTCGCCGCCGGGACGGTGGCGTTCACCACCACGACGGTCTTCGCCCGCCCCCGCTTCGCCGACGCCCTGCGGTGGTCGGGGAACCTGCCGGTGCGC
>JAKAXG010000455.1 GCA_021827225.1 Actinomycetes bacterium
GTACACCTCCACCGCCGTGACGACCAGGCTGCAGCTGAGCGGGATGAGGACGGCCAGTTGCAGGCCGAGGGTCCGGAAATAGCTCCCATCCGGCACGGAGCCGGAGGCCGACATGGCCCCGATCACGCCCAGGTCGGTAACGAGCTCGTAGACCAGGAGAGCGGCCGCCAGGCCCAACCAATCCCGGGGTGCGGCCGGGTAATTGCCGTTCGTGACCGCCTCGAGGACAAGGAGGGCCAGAGCCGTCCCGTTCAGCTGGTTGACCAGATTGAACACGAAGTGGACGGCGTCGCTCCGGCGCAGAATCTGCCCTATGAAGTTGCCCAGGAAAAGCGCCCCTACGAGCGTCCGTACCGGGATGGTCACAGCGCCGACCAGGAGGGGGACCGCGAAGAGATCCAGGGCCAATGTCTGCTGTCGGATATGGCAGCGAACCGGCATGCGCTGGATGGCCACCACCGCGACGGTGAGCAGAGGCCACGGCAGAACCCGGTACAGGTGTTGCCAGGACTGGGCCGTCACGGCCACGGTCATGGCGGTTGCCGTCAGACCGACCGACAGAATTGCAACCCACACCAGAACGGGTACTGCCTGGATCCGGGAGTGCAGGCGCCCGGCCAGGACGCGCCATTCCGATAGTCGGCCCTCGAGCAGTTGATTCACCACTTCCATGGGGCGACCTCACGGGATGAAGGAACGCTACACACCTGGCGAGCAAATAGGTACACTTTGCCCGAAGCGAGCATAACGGAAGTTGTGTTCGCCTCCCGGACCGGTAGCCAGGCAGTGGCTTTCGGCTCGGTTTCTGGGTCGTCGGGCTGATTTCGGCAGTCCGACCGGTCTGAAGGTTGTGAAGGGGGTGAAACCATGAAGCAGGGAAACTGGGGGGGCTGACGCCGGATGGCAGTCCGACGTCAACCCCTGGCACATTTACCGTCAGATTGTTCGAGCAACCGGCCAACTGACGGTCCCAGCTAGTTATCAACATTGTCCTATCGGTCTGAGCAGCCGACGTCTGAAGTGCGTAGTTCGGCTGCTCAGACCGTTTTCGAAGAATTGTCGGGGTTGTGGTGGTCCAGCCGTACGAGGGGCGTGGTCGGTTCCGGGCGCTGTGGGTGGCCACGGGCGTGTCGTCGGTGGGCGACGGCATGGTCCTGGTGGCTTTTCCTCTACTGGCATTGAGGCTGACGAGGAATCCGGTGTCGATCGCCGGCGTGGTGGTCATCGGCCGGCTGGCCGCCCTGCTGGTGGCCCTGCCGATCGGAGCGCTGGTCGACCGCATGGACCGCCGGCGCCTGGTGCTGGCGGTCGAAGTGTCAAGAGCCGCTGTGGTGGCCGGTTTCGGAGCGGCGGTCGCCGCCGGATTCGAGAGTCTCGTTCTAATCTACGTGGCGGTGTTCCTCATGGGCGGCCTGACCGTCGCCCTCGACGTGATCGCCGCTGCGTGCCTGCCGGCCATGGTCGCCGAAGCGGACCTGGCCGGGGCCAACGGCCGGCTGATGACAGCCGAGCTGACCGGTGAGGAGCTGGTAGGGCAGGCCGCCGGGGGAGCGGCGTTCGCAATGGCCTCCGCCCTTCCGTTCGTCGGCGACGCGCTGAGCTTCTTGGCGTCGGCCGGCCTGCTCGCCTATGCCTTGCCGGCCACGGAGAGGCACCGGCCGGCCCGTTCGCTGGGCCGGGACGTGGTACTCGGCCTGCGGTGGCTGCTGGCCGACCGCCTGCTGGGGAGGCTGGCCGCGGTCATCGGCTGCCTGGCGGCCTGCCAGGCCATGGTCTACGGCGTGCTGGCGCTGTACGCCACTGGCCCGCTCCACCTGAGTCCCGTCGCATACGGGCTGTTCCTCGCCGTGGCCGGGAGCGGCAACGTGGCCGGCGCTCTGTCTGCCGGCCGGCTGCACCGCCGCATAGGCGGGGTGTGGTGCGTCATCGGGGGCGCCGGGGTGGCCACGGTCGGGTATCTGACGATGGCGGCTACCTCCTCGGCGCTCGTGGCGGTGGCGGCGCTGGCCGCCGAGACGGCGGCGGTCATCGTGGGCAACGTCTCGGTCCGGACCCTACGGCAGTCTGCGACCGGAGCCGATATGCAGGGGCGGGCGGCCAGCGCCTTCCAGGTCGTGGTGCTCGCCGCTCTCCCCCTGGGCGGTCTGGCCGGCGGCCTGCTCGCCCCTGTCGTCGGGGTCAGGGGAGTGATGGTGACGGCTGCCGCCCTGCAGTCAGCGGTGCTGGCGGTCATGGGAACCCGCCTGCTCAGCCGCCTGCGGTCGGTCGGTGCCGGGCGCTCGGGAGATGACGCCGGTCCAGGTGATGCCCAGCCCGGCCTGCTGGTTCCGCCGCTTCTGTCCGATCCGGGCCGCCCCGTTTGCCAAGATTTTGCCCACCCGTTACCCCCGGCGGGGCCCGCCGCGGGAGGGGGTTCGTTACCGTTGTGAGCACATGCAGCTCACATCCGACCGCAGCGGCGAGGCGGACAGCCCGGCTGGCCGGCATTTCTTCGCTTCTTTCGTCCGGGTCGCCCGCCGGGCCGTCCCGAATCTCCTGATCAGCGCCGTCGGCCCCGCCGTCTGCTTCATAGTCGGCCGCGACCTCTGGGGTCTGCTGGGCGGGGTGGGCCTGGCCCTCCTGTGGAACGGGACCGCCCAGGTCTTCCGCATCGTGCGGGGCCAGGCCTGGTCGGCGCTGCTGGTCGTGGGGCTCGTGTGCCTGGTGACCAGGTGTTCACTCGCCCTGGCCTTCCATTCCGCCCGCATGTATTTCATAGCGCCGGCCGTGGTCACCGCCGTCACCGGTATGGCCTACGTGTGGTCGGCGTTCACCTCCACCCCGCTGGTAGCGCGCATGTTCTCCGAACTGGTACCGCCGAGCGTGGTGGACCCGCGGAGCCCGAAATGGCAGCGGGCGCTGCGACGGGGCACCATCCTCTACGGCGCCGAGCAGGTCGGGGTGGCCGGTCTGTCGGTGCTGCTGGTGGTGCGGGTGGCCCCCACGACCTACGCCGCGGTGCACCCGGTGCTGTCGGCAGCGGTGTTCGCCGTCGTCGCCGCCATCGCCATCCCGCTCCTCCGCCCGGAGCGGGAGGCGCCGGCCTCCCGCCGGGGAGTGCGACCCGGTGCGGCCGCCGCCCGACCTTCGATCGAGGGGGCCGCAGTTGCCGCGGTGGCGTAGGCCCGGGTTCCTGGGCCCCGGCGGGTAGCGGTCAGGCGTTCCAGAAGGCCGTCAGGCGCGTCGCCTCGGCCCGGCCCTGCCGCACCCCCGCCTCGTAGGCGGCGCCCGCGGCGTTGAAGTCCATGAGGTTGAGGCCCCACCCGCTGATCTCGAGCATCTCCGCCCCGGGGACGATGGTCTCCACCTTCGACCCCTCGCGTTGCAGCTGGTCGAGACGGGCGCGCGTCGCGCCGAACATGGCATCGAGCTCGGGTGTGGACAGCTCGGGCGGTACCTCCAGCAGGGTGCAGGACACGGCCAGCACCAGGGTATGACCGGCCGCGGCATCGGCGTTGAGCATGTCCCTGACCCCCCCGTCCATCCAGCGGCTGCCCCCGATGGTCACAGGTGGGAATATCCCCGGTACGGCGCAGCTCGAGGCCACCGCCTTCTGAGCGTCGACCCCCGACCCGCTGTCCCACTGCCGGTAGCGGCCGTCCGCTGTGTCCACCGCGGTGCAGGAGAACCCGGCCGGCCATTCAGCCCCGGCCAGGAATCCGAACATGCCCAGCCAATCGTCCTCGCTGATCGTCGGGGTGTCGAGTGCCAACCGCCCCAGTCGGGACCGCAGGGACTCCGCCCGGTCCGGGTTGGCGGCCGCTTCGGCGACGGTGGCCATCAGCGCCTCCAGGCTGGCGACGGGCACCGCTTCCGAGCCGGCCGGTGAGGGCGCCCCCGATGCACCAGCCGGGACGGCGGCTGCGATCAGCGAGGTGGCCTCGCTCAGGTCCAGCCCGGACCCCAGGGTGAAACCGACCACCGACCCGGCGGATGTGCCGATGACCGAATCGGCTTTCGCCACGTCTACCCCGGTCTCGGCCAGCCCGACCAGCAACCCGGATTCCCAGCCGATGCCGACCGGCCCGCCCCCACCCAGAACCACAGCTCGAGTCGTAGTCATGGAGGTGAGGGTAAGCGGCACCTCTAGGTACCGGCCACTCCGGTTGGCGGGGTCGGCCGGGGGCGGTCAGCCGGAGCCCGGGAGGCGCCGCCGGGCGCTCGCCGCCCCCTGGGCGGCCAGGGTCGCCGGGACGCCGACGCCGGTCTGCTCCTGCTGGGAGGCCCCCCGGATGAGCCTTTCGACCTCGGCGCCGTCCAGCGACTCCCGCTCCACGAGAGCGCCGGCCAGCGCCTCCAGGCACGAGCGGTGCCCGGTGAGCACCCGCCGGGCCCGGACCGCCTGCTCGCCCAGGATCTGGGACACCTCTTCGTCGATGACCCGGGCCGTCTCGTCGGAGTGGTCCGCCGGCCCCTTCGCGGTGGTTGCTCCGGCGGTCGGCCGGGAAGGTCACGACAGCTCCCGGCGGGGCCCGCCGGCGCCGGCCAG
>JAKAXG010000456.1 GCA_021827225.1 Actinomycetes bacterium
GGTGATACCTCCCGCACCACCCGACCGCCCTCCTCAACGAGCAGGGCTCGGCGCCCGCCGGCGTCAGCGCACCAGATGCGCCCCTCGGCGTCCAGGCAGCAGCCATCGGGATGGACGTCGGGCAGCAAGGCCCATGTCCGACGTCCGCTCAGAGTGCCGTCGGATTCGATGGTGAAGGCGGTGTAGCGCGACCCGAAGGTCTCGCCGATGATCAGCGTGGAGCCGTCGTCAGTGATGACGGCCCCGTTGGGGAACACGAGGTCCCGAGCCGCCTCCGTGACCGAGCCGTCGGGGTCCACGCGGGCCAGGGAAGTAGGTACCGGCGGCTCACCTCCGTGGAGATCGAAGCCGAAGTTTCCCACCCAGGCCCGTCCCGCGGCATCGACAACCATGTCGTTGGAGGGGCCGCCCGACAGCGCGGTCAGATCGGCGACGACCTCGAGGGGCCCTCCCTCCGGGGGACGGCGCAGGAGCCGGTGGTCGAGCATCGAAACGACCAACAGCGCGCCGTCACGGTCCCAGCCGAGACCGGAAGGCTGGGCCTCCACCACTGCCTCGATCCGGCAGTCCGCGCCGCTCTCGTCGAAGCTGTAAACGGTGTGCCGGAAGAAGTCCGACACCCACCACCGACCCTCCCTCCAGCGCGGGGCCTCGAAGAACGACCCGCCATCGACGATGACCTTCATACAGTCCTCCGATGATTGGGGAGCGCGGGTGACCCTGACGAACTAAGCGCATAGTAACCTAGCATGGGGTGGAGGGTCAATGGCAGCTCAACGGCTGCGAGGAACCCGGTACCCTGAGGGGAACCGGGCGGAAAAAGGGTGCGTCCCGGGGGACAGCAGATTGGAGGAATCGGCGTAGTGGCCAGACGGCAAGCTCGCTTTACCCCCGGAGAGATTGAGGTCGATCCCCGCCTCGAGGATGAGTCCCCGAACCTCTGGAGTGAGGAGACCGGAGAAGTGGCCCGGCGGCTACTCACTTCGGCGGTCCGGTGCTTCGCCTCCAACGGCTACCACGCCACGACCACCAGGGACATCTCCACGGGGGCCGGCCTGAGCCCGGCGGCCATGTACGTGCACTTCCCCTCCAAGGAACTCCTGCTGTACGAAATAATGAGGTTCGGCCACGAGGCCGCTCTCGAGTCCATCCGGGGCCCCGAGGTGGAGCAGGCCGGCACCTCCTGCGAGGTGCTCCACACCATCGTGGCTCGCTACACGGCCTGGCACGCCCGCCACCACGTCGCGGCGCGGGTCTGCCAGAACGAACTGTCGGCCCTGACCGCGGACCACTACGAGACCATCCTGCAGCTGCGCCACGAGACCAACGAGGTGCTGAGGAAGGCCGTCGCCTCCGGGGTCGCGGATCAGGCGTTCGTCGACGTGGACGTCAACCGGATCGTCCGAGCCATGCTCTCCCTCAGCATCGATCTGGTCCGGTGGTACCGGCTCAACGGACCGGACTCGCCCGAGCAGCTCGGCAGCTACTACGCCGACCTGGCCCTACGTATGGTGTCCCGCCCACCTTCCAAGAAGGCATCCCGGCCCAGCTCCGCACCGAGCCGACGGGGACGTCCGGCCCGTTAGAGCCACCCTTCCCGACGAGCTCGGATGCGGCCGTCGGACTTGACACGTGCTCGCAACTTCACTAACTATGCGCTCAGTCAGAAGGTGCGGGCGATCGGGACGCCGTGCCATGTGGAGGTTCGATGAACGGTCTCATGCAAGACCGGCCGCTGTCCGTTACAGGACTGCTCCGCCGGGTAGAGCAGCTGTTCGGCCACAAGCGGGTGATCACGGCCACCGCGCACGGCGAGCACCACGCCACCTGGGGAGACGTCGCTTCCCGGGCCCGCCGGCTGGCCACAGCCCTGGATCACCTGGAGGTACCACTACAGGCCCGGGTCGGCACCTTCGGCTGGAACTCCCAGCGGCACGTGGAGCTCTACCTCGGGGTTCCGGGTAGCGGCCGCGTCCTGCACACCCTGAACCACCGCCTGTTCGCTGAGCAGATCTTCCACATAGTCAACGACGCGGCTGACGACGTGCTCTTCGTGGACCGCTCTCTTCTGTCCACGGTGTGGCCATGCATCGCCCGGCTCCCGACGGTGCGCTGGATCGTGGTCATGGACGACGGCGACAGTACCGAAGTGCCCGACGATCCCCGCATACTCGACTACGAGGAGCTTGTCGCGACAGCGGAGCCGAGCGCTCTCATGGATGCTGATGAGAGCGCCGCCGCCGGCCTGTGCTACACCTCCGGCACCACCGGCAATCCCAAGGGAGTCCTGTACAGCCACCGGTCCACCGTTCTTCACGCCTTACTGCTGCTGGGGGTGGACAACTTCGCCATAAGCGAGCGCGACGTGGTGATGCCGATCGTGCCCATGTTCCACGTAAACGCCTGGGGCCTCCCCTACGCCGCGATGCTGGCCGGTTCGGATCTGGTGCTTCCCGGTCCGGCCATGTCCCCCCAGGCCCTCATCGATCAGATGGCCCGCCACCGGGTGACCTTCTCGGCTGCCGTGGCAACCATCTGGCGGAGCATGGAGCCGTTGCTCGGCGGAAAGGACCTTTCCAGCCTGCGCATGGTGGTGTCGGGCGGCGGTCCCGTGCCGGACTCCCTCTCCCGAGCCTGGCAGGACGTCGCCGGGATACCCTTGACCAACGCCTGGGGGATGACCGAGACCAGCCCGGTTGTGACCTGCTCCCGGCTCTCCACCCAGCACGGCGGCGCCGATCGGGACGCCCGGCGCCTCGTGCTCGGCACGCCCGGACCGAACATTCCGCTCACGGAGATGAGGGTGGTGGACGACGATGGCGTGACCGTCGAAGCGGGCGAGAGCCGACCGGGCGAACTACAGGTGGCCGGGCCGACCATCGCCTCGGGCTACTTCGGCGCTGATGCCGGCGCGGATTCATTCACCGAGGACGGCTGGCTCCGAACCGGTGATGTAGCAACGATCGACGAGTTCGGGTACCTGAGGATCGTCGACCGTGTGAAGGATCTGGTGAAGTCAGGCGGCGAATGGATCTCCTCCACAGCCCTGGAGAACGAGATCATGGCCCACGAGGACGTCCACGAAGCGGCGGTTATCGGCATCCGCGACGATCGCTGGGGCGAGCGCCCCTTGGCCTTCGTCGTCCCGCTCCCAGGCCGCCGAGTGGACGAGTCCGACCTGCGCTCGCATCTCAGGGATCGGGTGGCCTCATGGTGGATTCCAGAGCGACTCGTCATCGTGGAGGAGATCCCCAAGACGGCCACCGGGAAGTTCTCCAAGACCGCGCTCAGAAAGATGGTGAGTGGCGGCGGCTGACCGCTCCTTACACCATCACCTCGCGAAGGCCGTCACCGATCGCGCTGATGCTCCATGCTCCCACGGTGATCGCAATTCCCGGCACAACGGTCGCGAAAGGATTGCCGGTGAAATTCATGTAGGCATTGGCGAGGTCCTGTCCCCACGATGGGGAAGGCGGCGGAACGCCGAGCCCGAGAAACCCGAGAGCAGCCTCGACGATGAGGAAGTAGCTTCCGAGGGCGAAGGTCTGGACGATCACCGCTCCCAGGGCATTCGGCAGCACGTGGCGCACCGCTACCCGCAAACGGCCACTCCCAAAGATCCAGCGATCTGCACGAAGGGTGCTTCACGCAGGGGGAGGACCGAGGACCGGAGCAGCCGGGCGATCGCTGGAGCTGAGATCACCCCTACAGCGGCCATCGAATGCACCATGGACGGGCCCAACACCGAAACCACGCCTATAGCCAGAATGAGCGCCGGGAACGACAGAAACGCATCGGCGATCCGCATGAGCACCTCATCCACGATGGGTCCGGCGAATCCTGCGGCCAAGCCCCAAGGTATGCCCAACACCAGCATGGCGAGAACGCCCACAGCCACGCCTTCATATGCCGAGCGGGCGCCGTAGACAACGCGACTCAAGACATCCCGTCCGACCATATCGGTACCCAGGAGATGGTGTAGAGACGGAGGAGCGTTCCTCAGGGTCAGCGTCTGCGAGAGTGGGTTCTCGATCGGCAGCAGAGGAGCTAGCAGACCGGCGAGCAGGAGCACTACGAATATCCCGAGGCCGATCCTGGCGATCAGACTGAAGCGCTCCCAGGACCGCCGGCGGGACGTCACGGCATCCGCTCCCGACGCGGCAGAGCCGTTGCCGGAACCAGACCCTACCGGTCGACGTAACCACTGCGTCCACTTCGGGTCCGCACTCTGTACGCTCATAGCTTCACCGGAACTTCCTCCATCAGCCGACCCCGCCGCGAATACGTGGGTCGATGGTCGCCATGGCCACATCGGCCAGCAGGTTGAGAAATGCAACCAGCACACCGACTATCAGCACGATGCCCTGCACTACCGGGTAATCCTGGTTGGACACGGAGTTGACGATCTCCGTACCGAGACCAGGTATGTCGAAGATCGTCTCCACCAGGACAGTGCCGCCCACGAGCGCGGCGAAGGCCAGGGGCAGGAAGGTGATCACCGGCCCCAGCGCATTCTTCAA
>JAKAXG010000457.1 GCA_021827225.1 Actinomycetes bacterium
GGTGCGCTCCTCGGCGGTGGTAGGGGAGGAGGACGCTGGGCTCGAGTCCCTCGACTGGCCCGAACCCGAGGGTTGGCTGGCCCGGGTCCGGGCCAGCGCCCTGGTGGCGGCGACGGACCGGCCGGCCGGGGCCCGGCAGGGGGCGCGGCCCCTGCACCTGGCGGGCACCCGGCTGTACCTGGACCGCTACTGGGCCGACGAGGCGGCCGTGGCCGCCGATCTGCTGCGCCGGGTCGGGACCGCCCCACCGCAGCCGGTTCCGGCCTGGCTGGACGCCCGGCTGGCCTCCCTGTTCCCCGGGGATGCCGCGGCAGACCAGAGGGACGCCGCGACCACCGCCCTGGCCGGTCTGCTCACGGTCATCGCCGGAGGTCCCGGTACCGGCAAGACCACCACCGTGGCCCGGATCCTGGCTCTCCTGATCGAATGCGCAGACCGGCAGGGGACCCGCCCGCCCCTCATCGGCTTGGCCGCGCCGACGGGCAAGGCCGCGGCCCGGATGGAGGAGGCGGTACGGGAGGAGGCGGTAGCGCTGGCCGGGTCGACCCCCGTCCGCCGGTACCTGGAATCACTGGACGGCTTCACGATCCACCGCCTGCTCGGCAGCCGTCCCGACAGTGGCAGCCGGTTCCGCCACCACCGCGGTCACCGCCTGCCGCACGACGTGGTGGTGATCGACGAGGCGTCGATGGTCTCGCTGGCGCTGATGGCCCGCCTGCTCGAGGCGGTCCGGCCCGACGCCCGGCTGATACTGGTGGGGGATCCCGGGCAGCTGGTTTCGGTGGAGGCCGGAGCGGTCCTGGCCGACATCGTCGGGCCGGCCTCCGGTCCCGCCCCCGTTGACGCGCTCGGAGGCGTTGCCGGCGCCGGTCCGGCGCCCGCCGACCGGGGTGGTCCCACCTCCGGTTCGATGCCGCCCCCGCCGCCCCCGCCGCCCCCGCCGCCCCCGCCGGCCCGGCCCCGGGCCGCCCTGGCCGGGAGGATCGCCTTCCTCCACGTCAACCATCGCTTCAGCGGCCCGCTGGCCGAGCTGGCGGCGGCCATCAGGGCCGGCCGTCCGGAGCGGGTTCTGGATGTGCTGGGCGGCGGTGACCGCAGGGTCCGGTGGCTGCCGGCCGGGGCCGGGGAGGTCCAGCAGGAGCTGACCGCCTGGGCCGCCGGCCTGGTGAGCGCCGCCCGGGCCGGGGACGGCCCGGCTGCCCTGGATGCCCTCTCCCGCCACCGGCTGCTGTGCGCCCACCGCGACGGCCCGGCCGGGGTCACGGCCTGGAACCGCCACGTCCAGGACTGGGTGGCGGCGCAGGTCGCCGGCGCCGATCCGGGCGGGGGCTGGTACGTCGGCCGGCCGGTCATGGTCACCGCCAACGACTACGGGCTGCGGCTGTTCAACGGTGACACCGGCGTGGTGGTCGCCAACCCCGGCCCGGAGCGCAACGGGACCGCCTCCGCCGCCGGGGGCCCGCTGGTGGTGGCCTTCGGCGGCGGCGGACGGGGCGCCGTCCGCTCCGTGAGCGCCTACCGGTTACCGGCCGCCGAGACGGTCTTCGCCACCACCGTGCACAAGAGCCAGGGATCGGAGTTCGACCGGGTCACCCTGATCCTGCCAGCCGAATCGTCGCGGCTGCTCACCCGGGAGCTGCTGTACACCGCGGTCACCCGGGCCCGGCGGGAGGTTGTGGTCGTGGGCGGGGAGGCCGCGCTGCGGAGGGCCGTCGAGCGCCCGGTCGGCCGGGCCTCGGGCCTGGCCGACCGGCTGTGGGCCGCCGGTGCGGCCACCGGCGGCCCGGGGGCCCGGGCGTAGAAGGACGCCGGCCGGTCGTAGGTAGGGCGATCCGGGGTAGTTACAGGTCATGGCGAAGTACCGGATCCACGAAGCAGGCGTCGACAAGGCCCGCCAGATGATCGATGCCCGCCAATACGACGTCCACACCGAGTGGTCCGAGGCCGCGCCCAGCGCCCAGGCCGGCAACGAGCAGATCGACCGGCACGGCTGGGACGGCTACGGCGAGTGGCACCTGGCCGTCGACACCGAGGCGTCGGAGCAGACCAAGGACCGCTACGGGTTCCCCTACGGCGACTTCTCCCGGGTCAACCGGGCGGCGCTGATCCACGCCAGGCAGCGGGCCGCCCAGAACGACCACGCCGAGGTGGCCCGGGTGGCCGGGGAGCTCCTCGAGCACCTGGACTCGGTCCGCCCCGACTGACCCTGCCCCGATCGACCCTGCCCCGATCGACCCTGCCCTGACTGATCCTGGGCCGAGCGACCCTGCCCCGGCGGCGCCGCCTGGCCGGGCGCGGCCTGGGTCCTGCGCCAGGTGCTGCCGGCCGGGACGGGTGACGCCGCCCCGCCGCTGGAAACCCCGGAGGTCGGGCAGGATGTCGGGATGAGCCACCAGGATCCGCAGACGCCCCCCGCCGCCCCGGGGCCGGCCGGGAGCCGGCCGTATCCCCAGCCGGGCATCTTCGCCCTGGGGGCGCCCGAGCACTGTTACGTCGAGTTCGACCTGCGCCCGGGGGCCGACGCGGCCGGACTGGTCGGGAGCCTGGCCGCGCTGTCGGGACCGGAGACCACCGTCGCCGGGCTGAGCGTGGTGGTGGGTTTCCGCCCCGAGCTGTGGGTCCAGGTGGGACCGGCCGGACCGGTCCCGGTCCGCTCCTTCCAGCCGGTGGAGGGCCCCGAGATCACTTTTCCGGCCACCCAGCACGACGCCTGGGTGTGGGTGGCCGGGGGTACCCGCGACGCGGTCTTCGACAGCGTGGTGCGGGTGTTCGCCGCTCTCGACGGCCTGGCCGATCCGGTATCGGAGGTCACCGGCTGGATCTACCGGCATGACCGGGACCTCACCGGCTTCATCGACGGCACCGAGAACCCGGCGGTGCTCGAGGCGCCGGACGTGGCGGTGGCCGCCGACGGGTCCAGCGTGGTGCTCTACCAGCAGTGGCGCCACCACCGCAGCTGGGCCGGGCTGACGGTCGAGCAGCAGGAGCGGGTCATAGGCCGCACCAGAGCCGACAGCACCGAGCTCGACGCCGGCATCATGGCGCAGGACTCGCACGTCAGCCGCAACGTGGTGGAGGAGGACGGCCGCGAGCTGCGCATCTACCGGCGCAACACCGCCTACGGCGGGCCGAGCGACCACGGCACGGTCTTCGTGGGCTTCTGCGCCGAGGCCCGACCACTGCAGGTCATGCTGGAGCGGATGGCCGGGGTCGGCGACGGGGTCCGCGACGCCCTGACCCGCTACACCACGGCCCGGAGCGGCGCCTACTACGTGGTGCCCTCGGTGACCGCCCTGGCCGCCTTCCTCCCCGACCAGGCCCCGCCATCCCGGCCCGGCGGGGTGGCCACGAGGAGGCGGGGGTAAGAGTCAGTGGTGCAACCCGATAAAGGCCGCAACTACCCCCTCGGAGTAACCGTAGAAGAGGGCGGGGTGAACGTGGCGGTGGCTTCAGAGATCGCCGACGCCGTGGAGGTGTGCCTGTTCGCCCCCGACGGGTCCGAGCAGCGGGTGGAGCTGCCCGAGAGGTCGGCCCACGTCTTCCACGGGTTCCTGCCCGGAGTCGGGCCCGGTCAGCGCTACGGGCTGCGGGTGCACGGCCCCTGGAACCCCGGCGAGGGGCTGCGCTGCAACCCGGCCAAGCTGCTGCTCGACCCCCAGGCCCGGGCCGTGGAAGGCCACGTCACGTGGGGCCAGGAGGTCTTCGGCCACCGCTTCGACGACCCCACGCAGATGGACCGGTCCGACTCGGCGCCGTGCATGCCCCGCGGCGTCGTCACCGACCCGGCCTTCGACTGGGCCGGGGACCGGCCGCCGCGGATCCCCCTCGATGAGACCATCGTCTACGAGACCCACGTCAAGGGCCTCACCTACCGCCACCCGGCCGTTCCCGAAGCTCAGCGGGGCACCTACGCCGGGCTGGCCCACCCGGCCGTTCTGGAGTACCTGGTGGGGCTCGGGGTCACCGCCGTGGAGCTGCTCCCGGTCCACCAGTTCGTGCAGGACTCCCACCTCCTGGAACGCGGGTTGCGCAACTACTGGGGCTACAACAGCATCGGGTTCTTCGCCCCCCACGGCGACTACAGCTCCGCCGGGTCCGGCGGAGGGCAGGTGGAGGAGTTCAAGTCCATGGTCAAGGCCGTCCACTCCGCCGGGCTGGAGGTCATCATGGACGTGGTCTACAACCACACCGCCGAGGGCAACCACCTGGGGCCCACCCTGGCCATGAAGGGCATCGACAACCCGTCGTACTACCGGCTGGTGGACGAGGACCGAACCCACTACTTCGACACCACGGGCACCGGTAACAGCTTCAACGTGGGCCATCCCATGGCCCTGCGCCTGATCATGGACTCGCTGCGCTACTGGGTGGCCGAGATGCACGTCGACGGGTTCCGCTTCGACCTGGCCAGCACCCTCACCCGCCAGTACGGGGACCTCGACATCCACAGCGCCTTCCTCGACATGGTCCACCAGGACCCGGTGCTGGCCCCGGTGAAGATGATCGCCGAGCCGTGGG
>JAKAXG010000458.1 GCA_021827225.1 Actinomycetes bacterium
GTGAGATCCGGCGTGGATATGTTCCCAGCCCCAGGGTCGGGGACGTTGCCGAGCCCTGCTACCAGGCCGTCCACAGCCGACTCGTAGCTGCCTGACGCAAGCCGGTCCAGCTCGTCAGGGCGAAGCCCGAACCCTGCCCTTCGGTACAACAGGGCTATGTCACTCCAGTTCTGGCTGACCATGAGCCGATTGTCGGAGAGAATTGTCAGGTAACTGTGATGTGAGTGTTCAGAATCGACAGCCCTCGGATTACACGCAACGTAGGGGTATGGCTACCACCCCGCGTGGCGGACGTGCTCGCTTGCCCGTCCGCTCCCCAGGGCAAGTGGACGTCGTTCTGACGAGCCGTACATACGTGAATCCATTCGAGACCATCACGCCTGGGTGAACATCAATTTGAACGTTTGTGACCTCTGACTCTTGGAAACACGTCCGACCGGCCGCATAGTCGTCTGTGGGCTCGTCGTATCGAGTCGGGGGTAGTGCTACGAAGGCCGGAAGGAGGAGACGAAGATGAAATCGGCTCTGGTGGTTAGTTGGACCATGCCCAAGCCCGGGCACGAAAAGGACGCGATCGCCTACGCCAGGGAAGTCGACGAGGCCTGGGCGAAGCCGGCGGCCGAGGGCAAATGCAGCGAGCCCGAGTGGTACTGGGCGTCGCGTGGTCACAGCCTGTGGATCGTCCGAGGCGAAATGGAGACCCTGCTCGGCCTGATGCTGGAGCTCCAGCACCTGTTCATCAAGGGCCAGATTCTCGTCCAGGACTTCGAGTACGACCTCCACACCGTCGGACGGGAGGAGGTTCTCACGCCCTACGAGACGGTGGTCGGGCAGGTGCTGGTCTGAGGGGTGAGACCCGCGGGCTCTCACCTTTTTGGCGGTTGCCGGTCGGCGGGGATGGGCTCCGCTCCTCGAGGGGATGCCGCGTAACAGGACGTCGTCCCCAGAGTTGGCGGGCCTCCTAGAAGGGTCAGGCCATTTCGGCTACTCCCCTACCTGAGGGTTGGCCCTGCGCCCGTGCGCAAATTCGGATGCCGACGCAGGCGGAACCT
Organism: Actinomycetes bacterium; assembly: GCA_021827225.1. The sequence continues at coordinate 1,053 of JAKAXG010000458.1, forward strand.
CGTAGCGTCGAGAGGCCATGTCTTCGACCGGTTTCGCCCAGCCGGCGGCCGACGAGCGTTCGCTGGACGCCGCGGCCGCCCCCGGCGACCCCAGCCGCAGGGTGAGCGTGTCGCGCCTGCGCGGCCGGGCCGCGGGGGTGTCGCTGGCCGCCGCGTCGCTGGCGGCGCTGGGGCAGGCGGCGGGGACGGTGGTGGTGGGGCGGGTTGCGGCGCGACCCACGGAGCCTCTCGTCGCGCTGCTCGGGCTCTGCGTCGTCGGTGGAGCGGTCTTCGATACCGCCGGGAGGGCTGTGTGGGCCGGTGTGGTGGACCGGGCCGAGGGTCGGTTGCGGGCCGACCTGCTGTCGGCCGCGCTGCACCAGCCCCTCGATGCCCTATCGGAGCAGGCGGTGGGCGAGATCCTCGACCGTGTGGACGACGACACCCACGAGCTGGGAACGTTGCTGCGCCGGGTGGCGTGGGACTTGGTCAGGATGCTGTTGCGCCTCGGTCCCATGTGGGTGGTGGCCGGGCTGACGTGGTGGCCCTCCTGGATCGTCTTCCCGATCGCCGGCGGCGCGACGTATTTCCTCGCCCGCCCGCTCACCGCCGAAGTAGCCGAGCGGAAGTTCGCCGAGGAGGTGGCCTGGACCGACCACGCCGCTGTGATGGAGGAGGGGGTTGCCGCCCGCGACGACCTGCGTTCCAGCCTCGGTCAAGCCTACCTCGTCCGCCGGTGCGCGGAGCTCTCGGCCGCGGTGCACGAGCGGGTGGCTTCCACCTGCCGGGCCTCGAGCCGCCTCGGCCGCCGGCTCGGTCTGCTCCTCCATGGGATCCTGGCCGCCATCGCCGTCACCGGCGTTGCCCTCTCCGCTGGCGGCCGCCTGCCGATCGCCTCACTGGTAACCCTGTTCCTGGTCACCAGCCAGTTCGTGGGCCAGATCGACCAGACCGCACGCCACCTCCCCGACCTGCAGGCGGGCATCGGCGCAGTCAACCGGATACGGGGGCTGATGGCCACCAGGGCCGAGCCGTCCGGCGGCCTGCCCCCATCGCCCGGAGCCCTCGGGATATCGGTCAGGGGACTTCGATTCTCGTACCCGCACGGCAACTTCTGCCTGCGCGACGTGGACCTCGAGGTCCCGGCGGGCACGACCGTGGCGCTGGTCGGGCGCACCGGTTCGGGCAAGTCCACGCTGGCCGCGCTCTTCTCCCGAGCGGCCGAGCCGCCGACAGGAGCAGTGCTGGTGGGCGGCGTCGATGTCACGACCCTCGATCTGGAGCACCTCCGGGCGGCGGTCGGTGTGGTCACGCAGAGGACCGAGCTGGTCGCCGGCACAGTCGAGGAGAACGTCAGCCTCTTCGCCGACGTTCCCCGCAGAGTGGTTGCAGAAGCCTTGCAGCAGCTGGGCCTTTCTGAGTGGGTGAGGTCCCTCCCCGATGGTCTGGACACCGTGATCGGCCCCGGAGGTACCACCCTGTCGGCTGGCGAGGAGCAGCTGGTGGCGTTCGCCCGCCTGCTCGTACGCGATGTCCAGGTGGTGGTCCTCGACGAGGCCACCGCTCGCATGGATCCGGTCACCGAGGCCCGGATCACCAGGGCGGCCGATCGTCTCCTGGCCGGCCGGACAGGAGTCGTGATCGCCCACCGGTTGTCCACCACCGCCCGGGCCCACCAGGTGGCCGTCCTCGACGGCGGGCGCATCGTCCAGGTCGGCCCCCGCGACGTCCTGGCCCGGGTGGCGGGTCCCTTCCGTGACCTGCTCGACGCGTCGGCGTGGGCGCCGGCGAACGCCGCCGAGGTCGTGCCGGGTGTGCAGGGTGTGGCGGCGTCGGGGGCGACCATCTCCCCGTCGGCGGCACTGGACGGATCGGCGGGAAGGCCGAGGTGGACCGGCGCAGCACCGACCACTGATCCGGTCGGGACCGGCCCGGACCTGGCCCGCAGCACGTGGTCGGCGCTCCGCATCCATCCGGCCTGGGGGATCGGTGGAGCGCTCCTGTTCCAGCTCGGTGCCATGACGGGGGCCTTCGGTACGCTGACCGGCTTCGTATGGGGCCACCTGGTGGCGTCCCTGTCCACCGGGCACGACCCGAGCGGGCAAGCCGTCCTGCTGGTCTGTTCCCTGCTGGCCGCTCCCCTGTTGCTCTCGCTGGCGTTCTCCGTCTATCCCCGATGGTGGGTGGCGGTGATGCTGCGGGTGCGCCTGGCGGTCCTGCGGGGCCAGACCATGCAGCACCGCCTCCCCCGCACACCGCCAGGTGAGGTGGTGGCGCGAGCCATGGACAGCGACCGGTTCGCCCGTTACGCCGACCGGTGGGTGGACTTCGTCAACGGAGTCGTGGTCGCGGCCGTGACCGCGATCGCCGGAGGCAGCGCGCTGGCCGGCGCGGTGCTCCTGCTCGTGATGGCGCTCTCGGCCGCCGCGTCCGCCACCGGCTCGCCCCTGGCCGGCCGGTCGGCGGCCGCGTCGTCGCAGGCCCGGGCCCGCTTCGGTCGCTCCCTGGCCTCCGCGCTCGACGCGGCCCGCACCGTAAAGCTCGCTGGGGCCACTCCGGCGGTACACCGTCATCTCCGGGAGATCGATCGGACCCGGGTAGGCGCCGCTGTGCGAGAGCACCGGGTTCAGGCGCTTCTCGATGGCGTCCCGATGGTCCTCGTCCAGTGCGGAGTGGTGGGCAGCTGGCTCATCTTTCTCGGCGGAGGTTGGGGCCTGGCCACCGCCCTCCTGGTGTCGACCGCGGTCGGCGGGTTCGAATGGTTCGGGCGGGTCGCCGGGTCGGTCATCACCGAGGCACCGGGCGTGCGCGCCTGGAAGGACGCCACAGCGCGCCTGGCCGGCGGTCGCGATCTCATGAAGGTCCCGTCCAAGGTGGACCTGGTGGCCGGAACCGCGCCGGTCCCGCCGATCCCGCCCAGGACCGGGCTGGAGCGGCTGGAGGTGCGCGAGCTGACCGCCAGGCATCCCGACGGCACCATCGGCGTCCACAACGTCAGCTTCTCGATCGACGCCGGAGAGATGGTCGTGCTCCTCGGCGCCGTCGGCTCCGGCAAGTCGAGCCTCCTGGCCGCCCTCGCCGGGCTGGCCGACCACAGCGGCGTCGTCCTGTGGAACGGAAGGGCCATCACCGACCCGCAGATCTTCCTCCGACCGGGACAGGTCGCCTACGTGGCCCAGATCCCGCTCGTGCTGTCGGGGACCTTCTCCGACAACATCACCCTCGATCACCAGCGCCACCTCGGCGACGCCATCAACGATGCCCGCCTCGACACCGACATCGACGAAGCCGGCGGGGCGCACGCCGTTGTCGGGCATCGTGGCGTACGCCTCTCGGGGGGACAAATACAACGACTGGCGCTGGCCCGGGCCCTCGCTGCAGAGGCGGAACTCCTGCTGGCAGACGACGTGTCCAGCGCGCTCGACGCCCGTACCGAGCAGGAGCTCTGGCAGGCCCTGCGCCGCCGAGGCACCACCGTCGTGGCC
>JAKAXG010000009.1 GCA_021827225.1 Actinomycetes bacterium
GACGACGAGCGCACGGTGCTGGAACTGGCCGAGCTGATCGTGGAGCTGACCGGCTCATCCTCGACCATCTCCTTCAAGGATCGCCCGGTTGACGACCCCTCCCAGAGGCGTCCCGATCTGACCCTGGCCCGCTCCCGCCTGGGCTGGCAGCCGACCACCCCGGTGCGGGAGGGCCTGAGCCGGACCGTCGAATGGTTCAGGGACCGGATGCAGCAGTGACCCCCGGGCGCCCCAGCGTCCGGTCCGTCGCCGCCGTGGTCGTCAACTACAACGCCCGGGACCACCTGAGGCGATGCCTGGCGTCGCTGTCGGCGGAGGGAGTGTCTCCGGTGGTGGTGGTCGACAACGGTTCCACCGACGGCTCCCGGCTGGTCGTGGAGGCGGCCGGCGCCCACTGGGTGGAGAGCGGGGGCAACGTCGGCTACGGCCGGGCCGCCAACCGGGGGGCGTCGGACGGCCGGGTCGGCGGGGCCGGGTACCTGCTGATCTGCAATCCCGACCTGGACGTGAAGCCCGGCTGCGTCGGGATCCTGCTCGAAGCCCTGGCCGCCGACCCCTCCGTCGGGATCGTCGGGCCCCGCCTGTCCAACCCGGACGGCTCGCTGTACCCGTCGGCCCGTACCTTCCCCGACCTGGTGGACGCCATGGGCCACGGCCTGCTCGGCATGGTGGCGCCGGGCAACCCCTTCACCCGCCGCTACCGGCTCCTCGACTGGGACCACCGGGAGCAGGCCGCGGTGGACTGGGTGTCGGGGGCCTGCTTCCTCATCCGCCGGGAGGCGTGGGACGCCGTGGGCGGGTTCGACCCGTCGTATTTCATGTACATGGAGGACGTGGACCTGTGCTGGCGTCTGGGCCGGGCCGGGTGGGGGGTGTCGTACCAGCCGGCGGCCGAGGTGGTCCACACCCAGGGGGTGTCCGCCGACCAGCACCCGTACCGCATGCTCGCCGCCCACCACCTGTCCATGTGGCGCTTCGCCTGGCGGACCAGCACGGGGGCCCGAAGGACCGCCCTCCCTCTGGTCTTCGTGGGGCTGGCCGGCCGCCTCCTGGTGGCCGCCGCCCGCCGCCGGCTGGCCGGTCCCAGCCACCGCCCGGCTGGGACGGGAGCCCCCCGCCCGCTACCCTGAGCAACGGTATGGGCAAGGCTTCTTCCAGCAAGAAGGTGGCGCGCGCCGCCGGCATCGGTGGGGGGCGGTCCCACCGCCGTCAGACCCCATGGAGCTACTTCGGCATCATCGCGCTGATCGTCGTCCTGGGTGTGGCCGGCACCTGGGTCAGCCGTAACCAGCGGCTCACCCAGATCAACAACGCCGGCAACACCCCCCCGACCGTAGGCACGGTGTGGAACGAGGGCTACGCCGTCTACGCGTGCGGCAAGTTCCTGCCGCCCATCAGCACCAAGTCGCCCGACCCCCAGGGCATCACCACCAGGCAGCCGGGGATCATCAACATCCACCCGACCGTCAAGGCGGCGGCCGGCAAGAACGCCACCCTGGGCAAGTTCGCCAGCGCCGTCGGCATGACCCTGAACGCGGCCGAGCTGAAGGTCCCGGGCGGCACCCTCTACCAGGACGGCAACACCTGCGAGGGCCAGCCGGGGCACGTCTACATCAAGCAGTTCGCCTACATCGGCGACACCGTCGGCCAGCTCTACAACGGGGCCAAGGGCCAGCTGCCCAAGCTCGACCCCCGCAGCGTGCCGCTGCAGGACCAGTCCCTGCTGACCATCGCGTTCGTGCCGGCTTCCAAGGCGTCGCAGATCCCGCCGCCGCCCGCCTCGGTCAACGCCGCCCTGTCCAAGCTGGCGGCGTCGTCCACCCCCTCCACCACCGTTCCCTCGGCCACCAGCCCCACCACGGCGACCAGCCCGACCACGGCTACCAGCCCGACCACGGCCCCGGCGTCAACCACCCCGACGACCGCAGCCAAGCCCCCGGCCACGACCACCCCCACCACGTGAGGGCCGTCGTCCTGGTGGGCGGCGAGGGCACCCGGCTCCGGCCCCTGACGCTCACCACGCCGAAGCAGATGCTGCCCATCGGCGGACGGCCCATGATCGAGCGGGTGATGGAATGGCTGGCATCCCACGGCGTGGACGAGGCGGTCCTCTCGCTCGGCTACCGGCCCGACGCCTTCCTCAAGGCCTACCCCGACGGTGAGTGCTCCGGGGTGCGGCTCCATTACGCGGTGGAGGACTCCCCGCTCGACACGGCCGGCGCCATCCGCTTCGCCGCGACCGAGGGCGGCGTGGCGGAGACGTTCGTGGTCGTCAACGGCGACGTGCTCACCGGCCTGGACGTGAGCGGCCTGGTCAGGTTCCACCGCGAGCGGGGGGCGGAGGCCACCATCGCCCTGACCCCGGTCGAGGACCCCTCCGCGTTCGGCGTCGTGCCGACCCGAGAGGACGGCCAGGTGATCGCCTTCATCGAGAAGCCGCCGGTGGGCGAGGCCCCCACCAACCTCATCAACGCCGGCACCTACGTGCTGGAGCCGTCGGTGCTGCAGCGCATCCCCGGCGGCCGCAGGGTGTCGATCGAGAGGGAGACGTTCCCGGCGCTGGTGGCCGAGGGCAGGCTGTTCGCGCTCGGCTCCGATGCCCCGTGGCTGGATGCCGGCACCCCTGGGGCCTACCTGGCCGCCAACCTGGCCTACGCCCCCGGGCAGCCCCGGTCCTGGCCGGGCGGGGGGACGGCCAGGCGCAGCGTGGTGGGCGACGATGTCTCCGTCGCCGCCGGGGCTGTGGTGGAGCGCAGCGTGCTCATGGACGGGGTGGTGATCGGCGAGAACGCGGTGATACGCGACTCCGTTCTGGGGCCGGGGGCCCGGGTGGGGGCCGGAGCGCGCGTCGAGGAGCTGTCGGTCATCGGGGACGGCTGGGTCGTGGAAGCCGGGGCGGTCCTGTCGTCCGCCCGCCTCCCCCCGCCGTCCTGAGAAGCTGCCGTGAGGGCGCTGGTCACCGGCGGCGCCGGTTTCATAGGCTCCAACCTGGTCGACCGGCTCCTGGCCGAGGGTCACGACGTGGACGTGGTGGACGACCTGTCGACAGGCAGCCTGGCCAACCTGGCCGACGCCCGGCGCAGCCCGGACGGCCGGCTGACCTTCCACCAGTTCGACATACGCTCCCCGGCGGTGGGCGAGCTCATGCAGAGGTGCCGCCCCCAGGTGGTCTTCCACCTGGCCGCCCCGCCCGACACCGGGGCGGCGACCGCGGACGCCCTGCTCGACGCCGACATCAACGTCATGGGCTCCCTGCGGGTGATGGAGGCGGCCCGCCGGTGCGGGGCGTCCAAGGTCGTCTTCGCGTCCAGCGGGAGCATCTACGGCGTCGCGGCCCCGGCGGACCTGCCGTTGCGCGAGTCGCACCCGCAGCACCCGGTGACCCCCCAGGGCGTGGCGAAGAAGGTGGTGGCCGAGTACCTGCTGGCCTACCGGGAGCTGCACAGCCTCGAGTTCACGGCCCTGGCGCTGGCCAACGTGTACGGGCCCCGGCAGGTGCCCAGGGGTGGTTCGGCGGTGGTGGCCGCCATCGCCCAGAGGCTGGTGGCCGGCCAGCCGGGCATCGTGTCGGGCCGGGGTGAGCAGACCCGCGATTTCGTCTTCGTGGACGACGCGGTCGACGCCTTCGCCCGGGCCGCGGAGCGGGGCGGGGGGCTGGTGCTCAACGTCGGTACCGGCACCGAGACCAGCGTCATGGACCTCTACCGGGTCATGGCCGCCGCGGCCGGTGTCAGCCCCGTCGCCGAGAGGGGCCCGGCCCGACCCGACGAGATGGCCCGCAGCTGCCTCGACCCGGGGCGGGCGGCCATCCACCTGGGGTGGAGGCCATGGACGTCGCTGCAGGAGGGAACGGCCGCGGTTCTCGACTGGTGGCGGCAGGCCCGGCCCTAGCGGAAGAGATCCTCCCGGTGGGGCCGCACGATCTCCTCGCGGACCGACGACTCCCGCAACCACGCGGGGTCCACCCCGCGCACGATGGCCACCGGCACCCCGGCCGATTTGCCCATGACCAGCTCGGCGGCTCCGGCCAGCTCGTCGGCCACGCACACCTCGGTGACCGCCAGCTCCCTGCCCAGGGCGTCGGTGGTCCCCCGCAGGTCGACCACGGCGGCCACCCCGGCGGTCCCGATGGCCACATCGGTCACGCCTCTGCGCCAGGTGCGCCCGAAGGTGTCCGAGACGATGACCCCCAGTTCCAGGCCGGTCCGGGCCCGCAGGCCGTCCCGTATCCAGCGGGCGGACCGGTCCGGGTCCAGCGGCAGCAGGGCGGCCCATCCGTTCTCGACGTTGGACAGGTCCACCCCGGAGTTGGCGCACACGAAGCCGTGCCGGGTCTCGGTCATCACCAGGTCCCCCCGCCGGCGGAGGATGCGCACCGCCTCCGCCTCGACGTGAACCTTGTGCGACAGCGGATCGGCCGGGTCCACGGCGACCAGGCGGCCCTCGGCCTTGGAGACGACCTTCTGGGTCACCACCACCACGTCGCCGGCGTGCAGGTCGGCCTGGCCGGCGATGATGGAAGCCAGATCGTCGCCGGGGCGGATCTCGGGGATCCCCTCCACCGGTATCAGCGAGATGGTCACCGGCCGCCCCCCGCCGCAGCGGCGGCCAGCACCATGTGGGCCACGGCGGCAGCCTCGGCCGGGCCGGACATGACCGTCGGACCCACCACCGCCCTCATCCCGGCCTGCTCCACCTCGGCCGCCCGATCACTGTCGGCGTCATCGATGACGAGGGTGGCGGCGTAAGGGGCCCACATGCGGGCCACCCCCACGACGGACGGCTCGTGGCCCAGCTCAGCCAGCACCCTGTCCGCCGGTCCCTTCAGCGCCCGGCCGGCGATGATGGGTGACACCGCCACGGTCACGTCCCGGCGGGCCCGCACGGCCTCTCCGATCCCCTCGTCGCCCCCCGTGGCCAGGACCGGCCCGATCGACAGCACCGGATTCGAAGGGCAGATGACGATGGAGCGCGCCGCGGTCAGCGCGTCGAGCACCCCGGGCGCGGGCCGGGCCTCGGCCGCCCCGATCACGTTCACCGCCCGAACCGGGATGTCGTGACGGGCCCGGACGAAGTACTCCTGGAACGCCACCTCCCTGCCCGGCCCGTTTCCGTCGTCCACGACCACCCGGGTCTCCACCCGGTCGTCGGACATGGGCAGGATCCGGACCCCCACCCCCCAGCGGGCGGCGATCTCCGCCGCGACCTCCGACAGGGCGGCCCCCTCGAGCAGGCGGGTGGTCCGGTACAGGTGGGTGCCGAGGTCCCGGTCCCCCAGGTTGAACCAGCCCAGGCGGCCGCCGCTGTACTCCCGGAGCTCCGCCATCGCGGCCCAGGTCTCGTCCCGCAGGCCCCACCCGGTGCCGGGGTTGATCATCCCGGCCAGGGTGTAGGTGACGGTGTCCATGTCGGGGCTGATGTGCAGGCCGTGCATCACGGTGTCGTCACCGGTGTTGACCACGGCGGTTATCTCCCCCGGGTCGACCACAGAGACCAGCCCACCCAGCATGCGCGCCGCCCCGACGCCACCTGCGAGAGCCACGATCATCGCTGAACCCTATCCGGGCCGGGTCTGCGACCGGTACGCTGCGCGGCCCGTGCCGACCGTTGCCCTCGACGTCACCCCGCTGCTCGGACAGCGCACCGGCATCGGCGTGGCGGTGGCCGGCTTCGTCGAGCACCTGGCCGGCCGACCCGACCTGGATCTGGTCGGCTACGGGCTCACGGCCCGGGCCTGGCGCTCCGTGGGGGACCACCTGCCGGCCGGTGTGCGGGCCCGGTCCCGGCCGGCGCCGGCCAGGCTGCTGCTCGACGCCTGGCGCCGCTGGGACTGGCCCCCGGCCGGGTATTGGAGCGGGCGGGCCGACCTGGTGCACGGCACCAACTTCGTGGTGCCGCCGACCGGCCGGTCCCGGGCCATGGTCTCGGTGTGGGACCTGACGGCCGTGCACCGTCCCGAGCTGTGCACCCCCACGTCGAGGCTGTACCCGGAACTGGTGGCCCGGGCCCTCGGCCGGGGGGCCTGGGTCCACACCGCCAGCCGCTACGTGGCCGGGGAGATCGCCGTCCACTTCGGCATCGATCGGGACCGGATCAAGGTGGTGCCGCCCGGCGTCCGGCCGGCCCGGCCGGCCCGGCCGGCGTCGGGGCGGCCCCCGTACGTGCTGGCCCTGGGGCGGACCGAGCCCCGCAAGGACCTGCCGACCCTCATCCGGAGCTTCGAGCTGTTGGCCGCCTCCCTGCCGGACCTCGAGCTCTGCATCGCCGGGCCGCCCGGCTGGGCCGAGGACCAGGTCCTTCGGGCCGCGGCGGCCTCGCCGTTCGCCGATCGGATCCGGCGGGTCGGCTGGGTGGACGATCCGGCCGGACTCCTGGCCGGTGCCGCCGTGTTCGCCTACCCGTCCCTCTACGAGGGTTTCGGGCTGCCGCCCCTGGAAGCCATGGCCTCAGGGGTGCCGGTCGTGGCCACCGCCGTCGGTTCCATCCCTGAGACCGTCGGCTCGGCCGCCGAGCTGGTATCCCCCGGCGACGCCGAGTCGATGGCTGCGGCCCTCCGGCGGGTGCTCGAGGACGGCGGCCGCCGGGCGGAGCTGGTGCGGGCCGGGCTGGAACGGGCCGGCTCCTACAGCTGGCCGGCGGCGGCGGAAGCCCTGTACCGGGCCTACGTGGAGGTGATCGGCGCCGGCTGACGGCGCCCCCGGCCGGGTGCGGTCACCTCGGCGAAGAGGGCGGCGAACCGGCCGGTGGTGGGGTTCCTGAGCGGCGGACGGGCCCGGCGCCGCCCGGCGCTCGAGGGCCCCGGCGGAAGCAGCTGGAGAACCGCCTCGGCCAGCGCCGCCGGATCGCCGGGCCGGACCAACCGGCCGCCCGGGGTCGGCGACGCAACGGCGGACGGTCCCAGGATCTCCAGCGGGCCGCCCTCCGCCCCGGCCACCACCGGGGTGCCCGACGCCAGGGCCTCCACCACCACCAGGCCGAACGGCTCCGGCTCGGTCGAGACCTGCACGAACACGTCCAGATCGGCCATCAGCTCGGGGACGTCACGCCGGGGCCCGAGCCAGTGCACCCCCTCCATGGCGGCAGCCCGCTCCTCCAGGCCGGCGGCGTAGGCCTCCTTCCCCGGCACGGCCGCTCCGGCCACGACCAGCTCGGCGTCGGGACGGTCCCGCCGCACCACCGCGAAGGCGTCGAGGAGGGTCTCGAAGCCCTTCCAGGTGTCCAGCCGGGCGACAGATCCGGCCAGCGGGACGTCGTCTCCGATGCCGGCGGCGACCCTGAAACTTCCGGCCCGGCCGGGACCGAAGCGGTCGGGGTCGGCCTCGTCGGTGATCACGACGGTGCGGCGGGGGTCCAGCTGGTCGGCCACGGCCTGCGAGACGGCCACGACCCGGTCGGCGAAGCGGCCGGTGAGGAACCGCTCGACCCGCAGCGCCGCTCCGGACTGGAACACGATCTCCCGGGCGTGCCAGACGTGGGGCCGGCCGGTCAGGGCCGCCGCTGCCCAGCCGTACCAGGAGTGCAGCGAGTTGGAGTGGACCACCCCGGCGTCCGTGCGCCGGACCAGCCGCACCAGCCGGGCCACGCTGAGCGGCCAGCGGGCGGCGTAACGGGCCCAGCGGGCCGGCCCCCCGGAGGTGGTCAGCCGCTCCATGGGAACCACGTGGAGCACGGCGCCGGCGGCCGCGTACTCTGAGGCCAGCCGGGGTGCCGCCGGGACGGCGACGTGGCATTCCCAGCCGTCGGCGACCAGCTGGCGGATCATCCGGATCAGGGCGTGCTCCGAGCCGCCACCGTCGCAGACGGGCTGCACAGAGAGGATGCGCTTGGTGCGAGTGGCGGTCAATGCGGAACAGCTCCTGTACCGGTCGCCGGGCGGCATCGGCCGGTACACGGCCGCCCTGCTGACTCTACTTCCCGCCGCCCAACCCGGGATCGAGGTGGTGCCCTTCACCGCCCGTCACCGGGCCGTCGAGGTCGAGGCAGCCCTCGCCGCGGCCGGGGTCCCCGGAGCGGTCCGCCGGCGGGGCGTGGTGCTGCCATGGCCCCGCCCGGTGCTCTACGACGGTTGGCACCGGCTGGGCCGCCCCCGGCTGGCCGGACGGGCCGGGCTCACGGACCTGGGGCTGGTCCACGCCCCTTCCGTGGCCGTGCCGCCCTCGGGGGGCAGCGCCCCGCCGCTGGTCGTCACCGTCCACGACGCCGCCCCGGAGCTGTTCCCGGAGGCCTTCCCGCCGAGGGGTCGCCGTTTCCACGCCCTGGGATTGGCGGCCGCCGCCCGGCGGGCCGATCTCGTGATCACCGTCAGCGAGGCGGCCGCGGAGGAGATCACCCGGCACTCCGCCATCCCCCCGGGCCGGGTGCGGGTGGTCCCGAACCCGGTCAGCGCCCCCGGGGTGGACCCGGCCGTCCGGGCCCGGGTTCTCGAAGCTTCCGGGGTCGGATCGCGGCCCTACGTGCTCTGGGTCGGCAGCCTGGAACCGAGGAAGGGGGTCGGGACCCTGGTGGCGGCCATGGCCCGCCTGAAGCGCCGGTACCCGGGCTCGGAGGTGCAGACGGTCCTGGCCGGTTTCGACGGGTGGCTGGGAGACGGCCTGATAGACCCGGGAGACCGGCAGGCGCTCGGGGCGTCGCTCCGCCAGTTGGGGCGGGTGGGCGACGAGGAGCTGTGGTGCCTCTACTCGGGGGCGGAGGTGTTCGCCTTCCCGAGCCGCCACGAGGGTTTCGGACTGCCCGTGGTGGAGGCCATGGCCCAGGGCACAGCCGTGGTGGCCTCCGACATCGCCGCCGTGCGGGAGGTGGCCGGAGGGGCCGCGCTGCTCGTCCCCCCGGATGACCCGGACTCCTGGTGCGAGGCGATAGCCGGGCTTCTCGGCGACGACCCGGCCCGCCGCCGGATGGCCGAGGCCGGGCTGGCCCGCAGCCGGGACTTCAGCCCGGACCGGTGGGCGCAGCGCACCTGGGCGGTTTATCAGGAGATAGGGTCCTGACCCGTGCGGGTCCTAGTCACCGGGAGCAAAGGCTTCGTCGGCCAGTGGCTCATAGCCCATCTGCAGGATTCGGGTGACGACGTCACCGGGATCGACACGGAGGTCGACATCACCGAGCCGGCCGCGCTCAGGGAGGTCGTGGTAACCGCCGCCCCCGAAGCGGTCTGCCACCTGGCCGCCCTGGCGAGCGTGGGGGCGTCGTGGGGAGCCAGCCAGGCCACCTACGAGGTCAACACCGTCGGCACCGCCAACCTGATAGACGCCGCGCTGGCCTGCCGGGACCGGCCGAGGGTGCTCCTGGTCAGCTCGTCGGAGGTGTACGGGCGGGTCTCCCCGTCGGACCTGCCGCTGGGGGAGGACCGGCCCTTCGCCCCGGTCAGCCCCTACGCCGCGAGCAAGGCGGCGGCGGAGATGATCGGTCTGCAGGCCTGGCTGGGGTCCGGGCTGGAGGTGGTGCGGGCCCGGCCGTTCAACCACACCGGGCCCGGCCAGCGTCCCGATTTCGTGGTGCCGGCCCTGGCGGAGCAGATCGCGACCGCTCTGAGTGGCGGCGCCGACCGGCTGAGCACCGGCAACCTGGAGGCCCGCCGGGACATCAGCGACGTGCGCGATGTGGTCCGGGCCTACCGCCGGCTCCTGGTGGCCGGGCGAGCCGGTCAGGTCTACAACATCTGCCGCGGGGAGGCGGTCAGCATCCGCCACATCGCCGAACGGCTCCTGGCCCTGGCCGGCGCCGACCTGCCCATCGTGGTCGACCCCGACCGGGTGCGCCCGGTGGAGATACCCGAGCTGCGGGGGGACCGCAGCCGGCTGGAGGAGGAGACGGGCTGGCGGCCGGAGATCCCCCTCGATGACACCCTGCGCGACGTGCTCGCCTTCTGGCAGCGCCGGAGCGGCTGAACCCGGTCGGGCCCGGAAAGCCCTGGGTCCCGGCGCGCCGAGAGCCGGCCGCCTGGCGACCGGCTCTCAGGAGCGGGGGGATCGGGGCGGGTCAGGCCAGGCCGACGGCCGTGCGCAGCGTGCGGGCCTGGGTCCCGGCGGCGGCCCGGGCGGCCTGGACCAGATTGCGGGCGGCCTCGGGCAGCACCTCCTCCAGCCGGTCGAGCTGCTCGTCGAACTGCTGGACGGCGGGGGCGATGGCCTCGTCCACGGCCTTGGCCAGGTCCGTGAGCTGCTCCCTCACGGCACCGGCGTCGGGCAGCTCGGTGGAAAGCCGTCCGAACTGCTCCCGGGCCTCTGCGATCTGCTTACTGGCGGCGCTGAGGTAGGTCTCGGCCTGGGAGTTCAGCGTCACGGTCAGGTCGGACAGGTTGGTCAGCTGGGCCTCGAGCTGCTTCATCAGCTCCACCCGCTGCACCTGAGCCCGCTGGAACCCGAGCACGCCCAGGCCGACCGCGACGTACGCGGCCTCCTTGACCGCGTCGTTGAAATCCGCGGCCGCCTTCTCGAAATCGACGTTGGGAAACTTGATGTCGGGCATTGCTCTACCTCCTCCGGCGGCCCCGCCGATCGACCGGTCCGCGCTTGCTGGAACATCCCCAGTGTATAACAGTTGCAAGCATTTTGGCAAGCTGCGGCTAGCAGTAGTGGCCGATGTCACTGCCGCTGCGGACCTTTCCCTACCGGACTACCCACGCCCGGGCCGGCGCTCCCCGTGGTGGCGACCTCCGTGCCTGCCGGATCGTTCACTACTGTGGCCCTCCCGGATGCAGCCCGACCCCTCTTCGCCTGCGCCCGCGGTCGTCGCCGTGGTCGTCACCCGCGACCCCGGCCTCTGGTTCGGGGAGGTGTTGGAGTCTCTCGCGTCCCAGGACTACCCGAACCTGTCGGTGCTGGTGATAGACGCCGGCTCCGCCGAGGACCCTACCCCCACGGTGGCCGCCGCCATGCCCAGCGCCTTCGTGCGGCGGCTCGAGAAGGCGACCGGTTTCGGAACCGCCGCCAACGAGGTCCTGTCCATCGTGGAGGGGGCGTCGCACTACCTGTTCTGCCACGACGACGTGGCGCTTTCCCCTGACGCCATCCGCCTGCTCGTGGAGGAGGCGTTCCGATCCAACGCCGGCATCGCCAGTCCCAAGTACGTCGTGTGGGATGCCCCCGAACACCTGCTGGCCGTCGGGCTCACCACCGACAAGGTGGGGGCGGTCCGCAGCCTGGTGGACCGTGGGGAGCTCGACCAGGAGCAGCACGACGCGGTGCGCGAGATCCTGGTGGCCCCGTCGGGGGCGACCCTCGTCCGGGCCGACCTGTTCTCGGAGCTGGGTGGCTTCGACGGGGTTGTCGACTGCGACGGTGAGGACCTGGACCTGTCGTGGAGGGCCCGCCTGGCGGGAGCCCGGCTGGTGGTGGTCCCCGCCGCCCGGGTCCGCCACCTGGAGGCGACCGGCCGGGGCCTTCGCCGCCAGCCGCCCCCGGCCCGGGCCGACGCCCACCGCTACCGGACCCTGCTCACCTGCTACCGCTGGTACACCCTTGGGTGGGTGGTGCCGCTGGCCCTGTTCTGGGCGCTCGGGGAGGCGGCCACCGAGGCCGTCCGGGGGAGGGGAGGGGCCGCGGCGGGCACCCTGCGGGCGCTCGTCGACTCGGTGCGCCGGCCCCGCCAGCTCAGACAGGCCCGCCGCCGGACCCAGCGGACGCGCAGCCTTGGCGACGGGTCGCTGCGATCCCTGCAGGTGCGGGGCAACACCAGGCTGCGCTCCTACCTGCAGTCCCGGGTGGAGGACGTGCGTAGCGGCCTGCCTCACCACCTCGCCGGCTACGACGTGTCGGCCCCGGGGGCTGTCCCGGCCAGCCCGCCCCGCCCGTCGAACCGGAGCGGCAACCTGCTGCTCGGGCTGCTCCTGCTGATCGTGCTGGTGTTCGGGACCCGGAGCCTGCTCGGCCACGCCCTCCCGCAGATCGGCCGCCTGCCCAACACGTCCGCCGGGTGGGGGTCCCTCTGGCGGTCCTGGTGGGCGGCGTGGCAGCCGGGGGGACTGGGATCGGCCGGCCCCGGCAGCCCGGCCATGGCGCTGCTCGGGGTGCTCGGAACCGTGCTGTTCGGGGCGATGGGCACCCTCAGCCACCTCGTCGTGCTGGGCCCGCTGCTGGTCGGGCCGCTCGGTGCGTACCGGGCCGCCCGGTTCTGGGCGTCCCGGCGGGGCCAGATCGTGGCGGCGGCGTTCTACGCCGTCGTCCCGGTGCCCTACAACGCCCTGGCCCGCGGCCACTGGGGCGGGCTGGTCGTCTTCGCCGCTACTCCGTGGGTGCTGTCCATCCTGACCAGGCTTTCGGGGCTGGTGCCGGTCCCGGTGACGAAGCTGGAGCGGGTCGCCGGCCGGCTGATCGGCCTGGGGATGCTGGTGGCGGCGGCCGCCTCGGTGGCGCCCAGCTTGCTCTACCTCGTACCCGTCATCGGAGCGGCCCTGGTCCTGGGGTCGGCGCTGGCCGGCCGGCCGGCCGCGGCGTTGCGGGCCTTCGGCATCTCGGTGATGGCGGCCCTGGTGGCTTTCGTGCTCCTGCTCCCGTGGTCGGCCACGGTCCTGGCCAGCCGGGCGGCCGTTCTCGGCCCGTCGGCCGGGCCGGCCGGCCGGCTCGGGCTGGGGCAGATCCTGCGCTTCCATACCGGCCCCTACGGCGGCGGGTGGTGGGAGTGGCTGCTCCTGGTCGCGGCCGCCCTGCCGCTCCTGGTCGGCCGGGAGTGGCGCCTGGAGTGGGCCGCCCGCTTCTGGACGGTGGCGCTGACATTCTTCGCCATCGCCTGGGCCGGCCGGCGCGGCTGGCTCCCCGCCCTGCCACTGGAAGTGGTCCTGGCCCCCGCCGCCGCCGCCCTGGCCGGCTCCGCCGCTCTCGGTGCGGCCGCCTTCGAACTGGACCTGCCCGGCTACCGGTTCGGGTGGCGCCAGGGAGCGGCCGCCGCTGCCGCGCTGTCGCTGACGGTGGCCGCCGTTCCGCTGCTGATCGCGTCCGGCGGGGGCCGCTGGGACGTGCCCGCCGGAGACGCCTCCTCGGTGCTGGGGTTCCTGCCGAGCGGGCACTCCGGTGACTACCGGGTGCTCTGGGTCGGCTCTCCCGCCGCCCTGCCCCTCGCCGGGCGCCAGCTCGAGCCGGGGGTGGCGTACGGGACGTCCTACGACGGCCTGCCGTCGCTCGCCGATGACTGGGTGGCCGGCCAGGCCGGAGCTACCGGCCAGCTGGCGGCGGACCTGCACCTGGTGGAGGGCCGGCTGACCACCAAGCTGGGGCACCTGCTCGCCCCGGCCGGGGTGCGCTACCTGGTCATACCCAACCACATGGGACCGACCGGGTCGGGCGGGTCCCCGGTCCCTGTCCCGGCTGCCCTCGTATCCGGGCTGGCCCTGCAGACCGACCTGCACGCCCTCGACGTGGGTGACAACCACTACTCGGTCTACCAGAACGACGCCTGGGCGCCGGTCCGCGGCACCCTCGCGGCCCCGGCCCTGGCGGTGGCCGCCGAGGGGATCACGACCGGCCTGCGGGCTCTGGAGGAGACGGACCTGGCCCGGTCCCGGCCGGTCCTGAGCGGCGCCGGCCGCCAGGTCGCGTCGGGGCCGGTCCCGGCCGGCAGCGTCGTCTACGACGGGTCCAGCTTCTCGTCCGGCTGGCACCTGCGTGCCGGGGGCCACACGGTGGTCCCGACGCCGGCGTTCGGCTGGGGGATGTCGTTCCATGTCCCGGCCGCATCCGGCGGCCAGGAGCCGGCACAACTCGGTTACGCCGCCCCGTTCCTGATCCGGGGCGGCGACATCCTCCAGGTCCTGCTCTGGGTGGGTGCCATCGCCCTGCTGATCCGGGACCTGCGCCGGCGTCACCGCAGCGGCTCCACCCCCGAAGTGCCCGAGGCGGAGTGGTTCGTACCCGTGAACCCGCTCCCGTCCCGGCGGGGTGCGGGAACCCGCCCGGCGCAGTCGGCGCTGCTGGAAGCGCCGGAGGAGATGTGGACCGATGTCTAGGCACTCGTCACGCGCCGTGCGCCGGGCCCCGATCCTCGCCGTCCTGGCTGCCGCCCTGCTGGCCGGTGCCCTATTCGACCGCGCCGGCGGGCCAGCCGGGAGCGGGCAGCCGGTCGTCGAGACGGTCCAACCAATGCCCGTGGCCGCCCCGGCCGCCGCCCTGTCATCGTCGTGGTTCTGCGCCGGGGCCACCGACGGCGGCACCGTTCCCATGCCGGGCAAGGTCGTCGTCGCCAACGACTCCTCCCAGGCCGTCACCGGGACGGTCACGGTGGTGGGCAGCTCCGCCAAACCCAGGCGGGTGCCGGTGTCCGTGCCCGCCTACGGGGTCGCCACCGTTGCCGAGACGGTGCCGGGGGGCAGCCAGTGGGTGGGGGCGATAGTCGACCTCGACGGGGGATCGGTAGGTGTCGACCAGGTCGACCACGGGCCGCTGGGACGTTCCACCACTCCGTGCGCCACCTCCGGTTCGCCGCACTGGTACCTGCCTTCCGGGCAGACCAGGGTCAATGCCGACGAGGCCATCATCCTGCTCAACCCGTACCACAGCGGCAGCGTCGTGGACCTGACCTTCACCACCGACCAGGGGATCGAGGTGCCGCAGGCCTTCCAGGCCATATACGTGCCTCCGGGGGGGCTGGTCGGGGTGGACGTGGGATCCCAGCTGCGGCGGAGGTCCGCCATCGCCGCCACCGTCTCGACACAGTCCGGCAGCGTGGTGGCCTTCCAGACCAGCTGGGTGACCCAGGCCCCCGCCGGCGTCCCCCTGGTAGGGACCCCGGCCGCGTCCAGCCCGCTGGCCGACCCGGCGGCCCCCTCGCAGGGAAGCACCGTCACCCTGGGAGCTCCCTCCGCCGGCCGGTCATGGGTGTGGCCCGACGGCCTGGCCGGCGACGGTATCAACGAGAAGTACGTCATCTACAACCCCGGCCCCCGCCCGGCGGACGTCCGGCTCTCCATCGGCCTGCAGCAGGGATCGGCGGAGCCGTTCTCCCTGAACGTCGGCCCGTACCAGGTGGCCACCGTGGTTTCCGAGCAGTCGGCCCGCATACCGCCGGGCGTGGCCCACTCGGCCACCCTCACCAGCGTCAACGGGGTCCCCGTCGTGGCCGCCCGGGTCATCACCGCCACCAACGCCTCGGCGCCGGGGGGGACCCGCAACGGCATCGGCCAGCTCCTGGGGGCCCGCCTGTCCGCCTCCCGCTGGTTGCTGCCGGCTGCTCTGTCCGGCGCCGCGCACCACGGCCATGTGGTCGTCTACAACCCGGGCGTGGCACCGGTGAAGGCCCACCTGAGCGCCCTCCATTCGGGCACCGGCACCTTCACCACCGTGCCGGCCGCCGGGCGGGTCGACATCCCGCTGCCGGCCGGAGTCAGCTTCCCCGTCGAGCTGCAGGCCAGCGGGCCGGTCTACGTCGAGTACGACCTGTACGGCGCCACCGGGTTGAGCCTCAGCCTCGGCATCCCCCTCAGCTGAGGGATCGCCGGTCAGCCCAGGGGACCCCGCCGTAGGGCCTGCAGCGCCGGCAGGTCCCCGGTCTTGAGCAGATCCAGCAGGGGAATGGTGGCGGTGGCCAGCCTCACGCCGGCCAGTCCCCCGGCCGGACGGCCGCGCTTGGCCAGGGCCGACGTCAGGGCGTCTCCGGCCAGCACCGTCGGGCCGGCCCGGCGGGTGGCCAGGCCCCGGGCGACCGCCAGCGTGCCCTCCGCGTACCGGCGGTCCTCCACCCGTCCGAGGGAACCGGTCCACAGCAAGGTGCCCGACCCCTCGACGACCTCGGCGAACCGCTTGGCCGTCATGGGGCCGATGTCCTCCACCTCCCCGGCGATGTCGCCGCTCGCCCGAACGGCGGTCACCGACCCGTCCGGCGCCTGGATCAGGAGATCCTGGGGCAGCTCGATGGGGTGCTGCACCCGCGACGCCAGGCCGAACAGGGACCGGCACTCGGAGCTGAACTCGCTCATCTCGTCGCCCCGCTCCCGGCCGATGGCGACCAGCAGCGGCTGGGCCACCGACCCGCCGACCAGGACCTCATCGGCTCTCAGCACCAGCCCGGACAACCCGTGCAGGCGGGGAACCGGGTCGGCCCCGCCGATCACGGCGACGAACGGGCGCTCCACGCGCAGCAGCAGGTCCTCGCCGATCCGCAGGTCGTGCTCGAGGGCCCGGCCGGCGGCCGACGGGAGGCTGGCGGGGGGCAGCATCACCGACGGGTAGGGGAGGTGGGACCACTGGAACGAGTCGTTCACGAACACGTCGTGGGCGGCCACCAGCCTGCTCACGGCCGCCTCCTCCTCCGCCGAGTCAACGGCGCCGGCCAGCGTCACGTTGGGGGCGATCCGGTGCAGGACCTCAGAGATCCGCCGGTCCCGGCTGCGCGACGCGGCGCTGCCCGGGCGGCTGCGGTCCCCGAAGACCGTCACGGCCCTGGCCCGGCGGGCCAGGTAGTAGATCGTGTCTCCCAGCATGGCAGTCCGCTGGCGGGCCGCGGGCGAGCCGTAACGGGAGGTGAGGGACAGGTCCAGGGTGGCCCGGAGCAGGACCCTCTTGCCGCCCAGGCGGGGCAGGTCCTCCAGGAGGGGAACCCCCAGGACGCCGGCCCGGGTCGGGCGTTCCGGTGCTGCCGTCGGGGACATGAGGCCTCCCTGGGCGGCCGGCCGGCCCGGTGCCGGTGGGCGCCCACCGGCACCACTAGGCGCAGAGGCGGCGGTGCGGCTCCAGAGGCGTTGGTCCCGGCCCGGAGGATACCGGGACGGCGCTCTCCGCCTAGAGGTCGCCCGGCTCGACGGTGATGGCGTCGGCGAAGCGGGGGACGCTCGGGGCGTTCTCGTGGACCGGCCGGCCGTAGGCCTCGTCCACCAGTCGGCCGACCTCGGTCCCGTCGATGGTTTCCTTCTCGAGCAGGGCGGCCGCCACCGCGGCCAGGCCCCGGCGGTGCTCCTGCAGCAGGCGCGACGCCCGGGCCTCCTGCTCCCGGAGGATCCGCTCCACCTCCTCGTCGATGACCCTGGAGGTCACATCGGAGTAGTCCCGGGCCGCATGCATCAGGTCCTCGCCCAGGAAGACCTGACCCTCCTGGCCCCAGGCCATGGGGCCGATCCGGTCGCTCATCCCGAACTCCCTCACCATCTTGCGCGCCATCTCGGTGGCCCGCTGGAGGTCGTTCGAGGCTCCGGTCGACAGGCTGCCCAGGGTGAGCTGCTCGGCGCAGCGACCGCCCATCATCACGCACATGGCGTCTTCGATGTACTCCCGCCAGTAGGTGTGGCGCTCCTCGATCGGCAACTGCTGGGTGACGCCCAGGGCCATGCCGGTCGGGAGGATCGTGACCTTGTGGACGGGATCGGCGTCGGGCAGGACGTAGGCGAGTACGGCGTGGCCGCCCTCGTGGTAGGCGGTGGCCTCCTTCTCCTTGTCGGACAGGACCGTCGACTCCCGGCGCTGGCCCATGAGCACCCGGTCCCGGGCCGCCTCGAAGTCCTGCATGGCGATGGCCGAGGCGCCCCTCCGCACGGCGTGCAGGGCCGCCTCGTTGACCAGGTTGGCCAGGTCGGCGCCGCTCATGCCGGGGGTGCCCCGGGCCACCACGGTCAGGTCGACGTCGGGCTCGACCCGCTTGTCCTTGCAGTGCACCGCCAGGATGGGGAGCCGCTCCTCGAGGTCGGGGAGGGGGACGACGATCTGGCGGTCGAAGCGGCCGGGGCGCAGGAGGGCCGGGTCCAGGATGTCGGGCCGGTTGGTGGCGGCCATCATGACGACACCCTCGGTGGTCTCGAAGCCGTCCATCTCGGCCAGCATCTGGTTGAGGGTTTGCTCCCGCTCGTCGTGGCCGCCGCCGAGGCCGGCGCCCCGCTTGCGGCCGATGGAGTCGATCTCGTCGATGAAGATGATGGCCGGGGCCTGCTTGCGGGCGGTCTGGAACAGGTCCCGGACCCGGGAGGCCCCGACGCCGACGAACATCTCCATGAAGTCCGAGCCGGTGACCGACAGGAACGGCACCCCTGCCTCACCGGCCACGGCCCGGGCGAGCAGGGTCTTGCCGGTGCCGGGCGGGCCGACCAGCAGCACCCCCTTGGGGATCTTGGCGCCGATCTCCTTGAACCGGTTCGCCGAGCGCAGGAAGTCCACCACCTCGCGGATCTCCAGCTTGACCCCCTCGTAGCCGGCCACGTCGGCGAAGGTCGTGCGGGGCCGCTCGGTGGTGTAGACCTTGGCCTTCGAGCGGCCGATGGACATGATTCCGCTCATCTGACCCTGGGCCCGCCTGGTGACGAAGACCAGGAGCAGGATGATCAGGGCGCCGTAGATGATGTAGGGCAGCCACGCCGCCCAGGCGCTGGTCGTGGTGGTGGTCAGCTTGAGGTTCTTGATGTGCTGCTGGTAGTCCGAGAGCGGCGAGTTGTTCTGCGTCAGGGGCACGCCCTGGGTGGCGAACTGCTGGCCGGACTTCAGCGTGTAGGTGATGTGGCCGCTGTCCTCGTTCACCGTCGCCTGGGTGACGTTCCCGGCGTTGAGCGCGCTGTAGAACTCGGAGTAGTTCTGCGTCGGCGTGGTGTTGGAGCTGCGCATGGACGACAGGGCCAGGGCGAGGATGACTATGGTGGCCAGGACCACGGCGATCCAGCGCCAGTTGTTGCTTGCGGGGGAGTTGCCGCCGGGAAGGCCCGGCCCCCCGCCGGGCCTCATGTCCCGCATGTCTCCCGGTTGCCTACTCATGGGCTCCATCGTAGGCTGAGGTACCCCATATAGGGTCGGAGACCCGGGTAGGATTTCTGCGTGGATCGCCGGCCCAACTGCGCACGCCCCGGTTGCCAGGGGCAGACGGTTGCCTGGCTGACCTATGACTACGCCGGGAAGAGGGTGTGGCTGGACGACCTGCCGTCCGACACCGGCGACCAGTGGGGCCTGTGCGCCGGGCACGCCGGCCGGCTGACGGCGCCGCAGGGATGGACCCAGGTGGACCGCAGGGTCACCCGGCCGTCACGCTACGAGCCGCCCGCCACGCTGGTCTCCTGATCCGCTGAAACCGGAATCGGCCGGTCGGCCTCTTCTCCCGGAGCGCTGGGCCGGGGTCTGGGTGGCGGTGATGGGTTTCGCCGCCGGCCTGCTCATCTCGGCCGTCACCGCCAGCGTCGCCGAGGCCGTCACCGGCTACTCGGCGACGTCGAAGGCGCCCATACCGGTCGCGGTCAGCGTCGCCAACCTCCTGGGGCTGTGGACCGGCCTGCTGGGTGCCGTGTTGGTGTACAGCCGGGTCTGGGGACGGCGCGCGCTGGCCGACGACTACGGCTTCCGGATCGGGGCGTGGTGGGATCTGCCGCTCGGGGCGGGCGTGGGACTGGCCTGCCAGTACGGCCTGGTCCCCCTCCTGTACCTACCCTTCGAGCGTCTCGATCCCAGCCTGGCCCACCGGCTCAGCCAGCCCACGAACCGCGACACCGGCGCCGCCCATTCGCTCGGCGCGCTGGTGGTGCTGCTGCTCTTCCTGGCGGTAGGGGCCCCTCTGGTGGAGGAGCTGTTCTTCCGGGGCCTCCTGCTGCGGTCCCTGGCGCGGAACGTGGCCGCCCCGATCGCCATAGTGGTGAGCGGGCTGCTCTTCGGCCTGGCCCACTTCGAGCCGCTGCAGTTCGCCGGCCTGGCCGCGGTGGGGGTCGTCTTCGCCATCCTGGCCTGGGTGACCGGCAGACTGGCCCCCTCCATCGGGGCGCACATGGCCTTCAACGCGGCCGCCGTCATCACCGCCGTCCACCTGCGCTGAGGCGCTGTGGTGGGAAACGGGCGCTTCGCGGGGCCCCGGAGGGTCAAGTTCGGGGCCCGTGGTGCCGACAATTCGGTTGATGAAATGCCCCGCCTGCCGCACCCGCCAACTCGTCATCATCGAGATCCAGGTCGGTGGCGAACCCGTGACCATGTTCAGCTGCTCCCACTGTGACCGTCGGTGGTGGCAGGGCATGGAAGGAACGCTCAGCCTGGACACCGTCCTGGGGATCGCCGCCGCCAGCGCCTGACCCGTTGAACCCCGTCGCACCCCCCGACCGGGCAGGATAGGGGGAAATGACGGCAATCCACACTCTGGACAGCGACGAGGACGAGGGCATCTGGCCCCCCGACTCGGCCCAGCCCTGGTGGGAGAGACTCCGGGAAAAAATCCGGCCTGAGACCGTCGTCACCTTCGCCGTGGTGGCGGCCTGTGTGGCGTTCACGTTCAAGGAGCTGCAGCCGTCGCAGCTCTTCAAGAACACCACGCCTGCCGGGGGGGACATGGGAGCCCACGTGTGGCTCCCCGCCTACGTCAAGCGGGTGCTGCTCCCGCACCTGCAGATCACCGGGTGGACCCCCGACTGGTACGACGGCTTCCCGGTCCTCACCTACTACTTCCCGCTGCCGATCATCTCGATCGCCCTGCTGTCGTACATCATCCCGTACAACATCGCGTTCAAGCTGATCACGGTCGTCGGGCTGCTCACCCTGCCGATCGCGGCCTGGGCGTTCGGTCGGCTGTCGCGAGCCCGCTTCCCGATCCCGGCGGTCCTGGCGGTCGCCACGCTGCCGTACCTCTTCGGCCGGGAGTTCACGATCTACGGCGGCAACATCGCCTCCACCATGGCCGGCGAGTTCAGCTTCTCGATCTCGCTGTCGTTCGCCCTGGTCTTCCTCGG
This sequence comes from Actinomycetes bacterium, assembly GCA_021827225.1. The sequence continues at coordinate 20,600 of JAKAXG010000009.1, forward strand.
ACTGGTGGTGCGGGGACTCGATACCGGAAAGCACCGGGCGTCGGCCGCGGTCCTGCTGGCCCTCACCGGGCTGAGCCACGTCCTGCCGCTGTTCTTCGCCAGCGGCGGGGCGGTGGTGCTGTTGATCATGAACCTGATCTCGACCCGGGACTTGAAGCGCCTGAAATGGGCCGTCCCGGTCGGGATCACCGCCGCCGCGCTCATCGCCTTCTGGGCTCTGCCCTTCTATGTCCGGCTGCCCTACGCGACCAACATGGGCTACGGGAAGATCACCACATACGTGGCGTCGCTGTTCCCGGCCAACGACACCTGGTTGTACATCCTCGCCGGCGCCGGGTTCCTTCTCAGCGTGGTCCGTTCCAGCCGGCTCGGCGTGTTCCTCGGGACGATGGCGGCCCTGTGCGCGGTGGTCTTCGTGGTGGCCCCGCCGGCCCGGCTGTGGAACGCCCGGGTCCTGCCCTTCTGGTTCCTGTGCCTGTACCTGCTGGCCGGCCTGGCCTTCGCCGAGGTGGGATCGCTGGTGGTGGAGATGGCCGGGGGCCGCCACCCCGACCGGGAGAGCAGCTACGTCGGCGTGCCCATCATCACCGCCGTGGTGGCCTTCATCTGGGTGCTGTACCCCCTCCACTACCTGCCGTTCGGCCACACGACCGCGTCGGGCAAGTACGACTGGCTGGGCATCAAGAGCACGGACAGCTCCTTCATCCCCGACTGGGTGTACTGGAACTACTCCGGCTACCAGAACCCGGGCAAGGCCAGGCGCAACGAGTACTTCGCCCTGATCAACCAGATGCGCCAGATCGGTGCCAAATACGGCTGCGGCCGGGCCATGTGGCAGTACGAACCGGAGCTCGACCAGATGGGCACGCCCGACGCGCTCATGCTGCTGCCGTACTGGACCAACGGCTGCATCGGCTCCCAGGAGGGCCTGTACTACGAGTCGTCGGCGACCACGCCCTACCACTTCCTCAACGCCGCCGAGCTGTCGGTGCAGCCGGCCAACCCGGTCAGGGGCCTCGACTACCCGTCCGGGCCGAACGTGGCCGAAGGCGTCCAGCATCTGCAGATGCTGGGGGTCAGGTACTTCATGGCCGAGACCCCGAGCATCGAGGCCGCCGCCGACGCCGACAGCAACCTCCGGCTCATAGCGACCGTCGGCCCCTACCCCGTCACCTACACGACCGGATCCAGCTCCCAGGTCCTGCAGCGGACCTGGAAGATCTACGAGGTGCTGGACTCCCAGCTGGTGACGCCGCTGGCCAACCGGCCGGTGGTGATGAAGGGGATCACCCCCAACAAGTGGCTGGCCCCTTCGGAGTCGTGGTACCTGCACCCCAGCCGCTGGTCCGTGTACGAGGCGCAGTCCGGTCCGAAGAGCTGGGCCCGGGTCTCTCCCACCGCCACCAACCTGCCCCAGGTGCCGCTGCCGCCGGTGCAGGTCTCGGGCGTCAAACAGACCAATCAGTCGGTCTCGTTCAACGTCGACCGGACGGGCGTGCCGGTCCTGGTCCGGGTGTCGTACTTCCCCAACTGGCACGTGACCGGGGCCAAGGGCCCGTACCGGGTCACCCCCAACCTGATGGTCGTGATCCCCACCGCCAACCACGTGAGCCTGAACTACGGCTACACGCCGGTCGACTGGGCCGGCCTCATCCTCTCCATACTGGGCCTCGGGGTGGTCGGATACCTCTGGAAGGCGGGGCCCGTCACCTACCGGAACCGCCGCCGCCGGCGGCGGCGGGTGATCACCTGGGCCGAGGTGGGAGAGGACGGTAAGGTTCCGGGGCGCATGGCACCCCCTGACCTGACCTACCTGGACCGCATCTTCAAGGCCTACGACATCAGAGGCACGGTCCCTGACCAGATGAACACCGATCTGGCCCGGGCGGTGGGGGAGGCGTTCGCCCGCTTCTCCGGCGCATCCCGCGTGCTCGTGGCCCGCGACATGCGTCCCTCCGGCCCCGAACTGGTCCAGGCGTTCTGTGAGGGCGCCACCTCCGCCGGCGTGGATGTGGTGGACCTGGGGCTCTGCTCTACCGACGAGATGTATTTCGCCTCCGGGAGCATGGACGCCCCCGGGGCCATGTTCACCGCGTCCCACAACCCGGCCCAGTACAACGGCATAAAGCTGTGCCGGGCCGGGGCCCGGCCCATCGGCGCCGACACCGGGTTGCAGGAGATCGAGCGGGCCGTCGCCGCCTCCCTCTCCGGGGTGGCGGCCGCCCCGGCAGGAGGGCCGGCCGGGCGCGTCACCAGGGCCGACGTGCTCGATGACTACGCGGTGAAGGTCCGCTCGTTCGTGGACCGGTCGCTCCTGCGCCCGCTGAAGGTGGTGGCCGATACCGCCAACGGGATGGGCGGCCACGTCGTGCCGGCCGTGTTCGAGGGTCTCCCGTTCCAGCTCGAGATCCTCTTCCAGGAGCTGGACGGGACCTTCCCCAACCACCCGGCGGACCCCATACAGCCGGAGAACCTGGTCTCCCTCCAGGACCGCATGCGCGAGACCGGCGCCGACGTCGGGCTGGCCTTCGACGGGGACGCCGACCGGTGCTTTCTGGTCGACGACCGCGGCGTGCCGGTCCCGGGATCCACGACCACCGCCATGGTGGCGGCGGCCATGCTCGAGAAGAACCCCGGCGCGACCATCCTCCACAACCTGATCTGCTCCAAGGCGGTGCCCGAGATCATCAAGGAGCGGGGCGGCACCCCGGTCCGGACCCGGGTCGGGCACTCCTACATCAAGGCGGTCATGGCCGACACCGACGCCGTCTTCGGCGGGGAGCACTCCGGCCACTACTACTTCCGGGACAACTACCGGGCCGACTCCGGGGCCATCGCCGCCCTGGTCGTGCTCGAGGTCCTGAGCCGCGACGGGCGCCCTCTCTCCGAGATCCGCCGGGAGTTCGAGCGCTACGCCGCCTCCGGGGAGATCAACACCGAGGTCGACGACCCGGCCGCCGTGATCGA
>JAKAXG010000459.1 GCA_021827225.1 Actinomycetes bacterium
GGGTCCGCTCCTGCGTATCGGCGGGCGCGAGACGTTGCTCTGCACCGGGCCGCTCTACCACAACGGCCCGTTCCTTTTTTCCATGACCTCGCTCTTCCTCGGCGGTCACATCGTGGTCATGGAGCGTTTCGACGCGGCCCGGTCCCTGGAGCTGGTGGAGCGCCACCGGGTCACCTACATGTACCTGGTGCCGACCATGATGTCGCGCATCCTGCGCCTCCCCCGGGAGGAGAGGCTGGGTCGGGACGTGTCCAGCCTGCAGACCGCCTACCACCTGGCGGCCCCGTGCCCGCCACACGTGAAGCAGGCCTGGATCGACTGGTTGGGTGCCGATGTGATCGTCGAGCTGTACGCCGGCACCGAAGGCCAGGCGGCCACTGTCATCACCGGTGGCGAGTGGCTGCGCCATCCAGGCTCCGTGGGGCGGGTGGCCATGGGGGAGATGAAGGTCTGCGACGACGCCGGCCGGGACCTGCCCGCCGGCGAGGTGGGGGAGATCTGGATGCGGCCATCCGGTGACCGCCCCACCTACCACTACGTCGGGGCGGACGCCCGGGCCCGGGACGGCTGGGAGTCCCTGGGCGACATGGGGTGGTTCGACGGGGACGGGTACCTGCACCTGACCGACCGCCAGACCGACATGATCCTCGTCGGGGGCGCCAACGTCTACCCGGCGGAGGTCGAGGCGGCGCTCGACGAGCACCCGGCAGTGCTGTCGTCGTGCGTCATCGGCCTGCCCGACGACGATTACGGCAACGTGGTGCACGCCATCGTCGAGCTGTCGGAACCGGTGGACGACGAAGACCTGCGCCGGTTCCTGTCCTCCCGGCTGGTGAGCTACAAGATCCCGCGCACCTTCGAGCGGTCCGCCGAGCCGCTACGCGACGACGCCGGCAAGGTCCGCCGGGGAGCGCTGCGGGCCGCCCGGATCGAGTCCCGCTGATGGCCGGCCGGATCAGCCACGCCGCGGCCGCCCTCGAGCTGGCCGGACGGGACCCGGTCATGTCCACCCTGGTGGAGGCGGCCGGCCCGATCAAGCTGCGCAAGCCGTTCGACACCCACTTCGCCGCCCTGGTCCGGTCCATCCTGTACCAGCAGCTGGCCGGGGCGGCCGCCGCCGCCATCCACGGCCGGCTGGTGGCCGCCCTGGACGGGATGGTCGAGCCGCAGCGGCTGCTGGACCTGCCGGTGGAGCAGATGCGGGCCGCCGGCCTGTCCGCCAACAAGACCGCCTCCCTCCGGGACCTGGCGGCCAAGGTGGTCGACGGGACCGTTGTCCTCGACCAGCGGGGCCTGGCCCGCGAATCCGACGAGGAGGTCATCGCCCGCCTGTCGACGGTCCGGGGCATAGGGGAGTGGACGGCGCAGATGTTCCTGCTGTTCCAGCTGCGCCGGCTCGACGTGTGGCCCACGGGCGATCTCGGTGTCCGGAGGGGCTTCGGTCTGGCGTGGGGTATCCCCATGCCGACGGCCCGGGAGCTCGGCCCGCTCGGGGACCACCTCAGGCCCTACCGGTCGGTGGCCGCGTGGTACTGCTGGCGGGCCTGCGAGATCTACGCCGGGGCGGCCGACAGCGCCGTCACCCGCTGAGGGGCCGGCGCTGCCCCGCCGTCTGCTGGTCGTGCACCACACGGTGTCGCCGGCCACCGAGGCCCTGCTCGGCGCCGCCCTGGAGGGAGCGCGCGACCCGGCCATCACCGGGGTGGAGGTCGTTGTCCGCCCGGCACTGGTGGCGTCCCCCGTCGATGCCCTCGAAGCCGACGGCTACCTGCTCGGCAGCCCGGTCAACATCGGCTACATCTCGGGGGCCCTCAAGCACTTCTTCGACAACATCTACTACCCGTGCCGCGACGCCACCGCCGGCCGGCCGTTCGGTCTGTGGCTGCACGCCGGAGGCGACGCGGCCGGGGCCCTCCGGGCGGTGGAGGCCATAACCGCCGGCCTGGGCTGGAAGGCCGCCCAGGCCCCGGTGGTGGTCACCGGCCCGCCGTCGGCCACCGATCTCGACGCCGTCAGGGAGATGGCTGCGGCGCTGTCCGCCGGCCTGACCCTGGACTGAAGCCGGACGGCCCGCTCCGTCGCCCGTCCGCCCCGCCCCCGGCGGCCCGGCGCCGGTCGGCCGGGTGGCGGATCTGTGCCCCCCGGGGGAGGAAATCCGCCGCTCGATCTCAGGCGGTCCTGCGGCCCGGTCCGCCGGTGTGCCCCCGCCGTCCGGCCGGCGCGGGGCTCAGCGCCGGGGGGAAGGGGTGGAGATGTCCGCCAGGTCGGTGTCCATCCCCTCCAGCATCCGGGCGGCCACCGGGCCCCGGGCCCGACGCTTCGTGCCTTCGACCGCGGCCCGGCTGAGGGCGCTCAGCTCGACGGCTACGGCCATGGCCCGGTCCAGCACCGCCTCGGGCGGCACCACCCGGTCCAGGAAGCCGGCCTGCACCGCCTCGTCCGGTGACCCGGCCTGGCCCAGCACCACCCTCCAGTCGAACTCCGACGGCCGAAGCCTGTAGCGGGCCAGCTCGACTCCCCACTTGGGCATGGGCATGCCGATGGACACCTCGTTGAGGCCGATCTTCCAGTCGCCGGCGGCCCCGATCCGGTGGTCCACGGCCAGTAGCAGCAGCCCGCCGGCGGCCAGGGCATGACCGGTGCAGGCGGCCACCACCGGCGTCGGCTCCAGGAGGAGGCGGGCCACGAGCCGGCCCCCGGCGGCGACCAGCTGGCGCATGGAGTTGCGGCTCGAGGTCATGGCGGCCAGGTCGAACCCGGCACAGAAGCGGCCCGGCCGGCCGGCGAGCAGCACCGCTCCCACCCGCTCGTCGTCGGCGGCCCGGTCCAGCGCCAGCTCCAACTCGTCCACCACATCCAGGCTTATGGCATTAGCCCTGCCGTCGTCCATGGTGATCACGGCGACTCGGTCCTGGAGCTGGTAGGTGACCGGCATGGCCGCTGATGCTAAACGCCCGCCGCGGGATTATCCCGGCGGAGGGGATCCGTCGGGCGGGACCAGCGGGAAGCCGGGGGTGCGGTGGAACACCCCGTCGTGACCTATGAGCAGCGCCTCGTAGCCGTCGCAGGCCTCCACGTGGGCCAGTGCCGCCAGGCCGCCCGCGACCAGGCCGGTCGCCAGGGCATCGGCCATGTCCAGGTCCGGTCCGGTCACGCTGGCCGAGGCCACGGCCGACGCCGGGGCGCCGGTGTGCGGGTCGATGACATGCAGTCCCCGCTCGTAGGAGCCCGACGTGGCGATGGCCGCCGCCGGCTCCGCCACCGCCGCCACGCTGCCCCGGTCGAACGGGTTCTGGATCCCGATGCGCCAGGACTGCCCCGGCTCCGGCTGGCCGGAGACGGCCAGGTCGCCGCCGGCGCCCACCATGGCCCCGCTCACCCCGGCGGCGACCAGCAGCCGCAGGGCCCGGCCGGCGGCCCATCCCTTGACCAGCCCGGTGGGGTCGACCCCGCCGGGCATGGCCCACGGGTCGAACCAGCCTCCGGAGCGCTCACGGGCCTCCCGGCACCGCTCCAGTACCTCCCCAACCTCCGGGGGGGCGGCGTCCAGGTCGATCTCCGACCGGCGGAGGCGGCTCATCGGGCTCTCCGGCTTCCACGTGCTGAACACCGCGTCGGCCCGGTGCAGCAGCGCCCGGGCCTCGGCCAGGGCCAGGAACACCGCGGCCCGGTCGGCGTCGCCCGGCCGAAGGAAGAACGACACCACCGTGCCCATGACCGGCTCCGTCCGGCGGATCACATCGGTCACGATGACTGTCAACCCTGGCGTGGCGCGGGACCGGAGGCCCCGAGGTGACAGGCTCTGATCGGGGTGGCTCCGCAGAGCCCGTCGGTACAGGGGAGCCGGGTGTTCATGGCCGGACCATCATCGCGGGCGGGCCGGGACGGTGACCGTCACCCCGCAGGCCGTCGCCCTTGAAAGGGTCGCACCCGCGTGCCACCATGACAGCCGGGAGCTGCCTCCCCTCTCGCTCGCCCTCCGGGGCGGCCGTATAGCCGGTCCCGCGCCGGCCTGAGCCGCCGGAGGACGCCCGCACCGGGCGTCCCAGCCGAGAGAGGAGAAGCATCCATGTCCAGGTCGGTCGATCTGTTCATCGATCTCGAGCCGCCGATCGAGTCGGTGGTCGATGAGATCCAACGCCGGAGCGAGCTGAAGTTCCAGCCGGGCGAGCTGCCCGGCACCTGGTCGCTGGAGGAGGGCCAGGTTCACGCCGAGCTGCATGCCCACCCCTACGTCGACGACGGGGACCTCCTGCTCGGCCGCTACCGGTGGGCCCTGTCGTGCCGGGTGGACAGCGGGGTGAGGCTGGCCGACGCGGCCGAGACCGCCCTGCTGCGGGTCGTCTCGGAGGCCCTGCAGAAGGCGGGGGTGCCGGTGCTCCTCGTGCACGATCTGCAGTACCGGGAGCGGGTGGAGGCCGCGGCCGGCGGTCAGAGCGACGAGGACGGCTCGGGGGTCCAGCCGTGAAGGTCGCGCCGCCGGGGACCTCCTCCGGCGGCCCGCCCC
>JAKAXG010000460.1 GCA_021827225.1 Actinomycetes bacterium
GTCCTCGGCCTCATGTCGCAGTTCTTCCTCCAGGAGAGCCTCGAACCGGGGGCGGTCCGGCCCCAGGGCAACCGGCGCGAGCAGGGCGCCCCGTGGGGGGTGTACCGCTGCGCCGGCCCGGAACGCTGGTGCGTGATCACCTGCCGCCACGACCAGGACTGGGAGGCGCTGCGCAAGGCCCTCGGGGACCCGGAGTGGGCGGCCGAGGAGTCGTACCGGACGGTCGCCGGCCGGCGGGCCGCCCACGACGAGATCGATCGCCGCATCTCCGAGTGGACCGCCACCCTCCCCGACCGTGAGGTCATGGAGGTGCTGCAGTCCCACGGCGTCCCGGCCGGGATGATGACCTACGCCAGCGACCAGCCGTCGGACCCGCACCTCCAGGCCCGCGGTTACCTGGCCCCTGTCGAGCAGCCCGGCCTCGGCCAGCTCATCCTGGAGGGACCGGCGTTCCACGCGTCCGCCATGGCCCGCCCCCGCATCGGGCCGGCGCCGGCCCTGGGCCAGCACACCCGCGACATCGCCCGCGACCTGCTCGGGCTGGCCGATGAGCGCATCGACGAGCTGCTGGCCGCCGGGGTGCTGGAGACCACGCCGCCCGCCACGTAGGTTCTCCCCCGTGCCCACCGGCCGGGGACCGCTCGACGGCATCAGCGTGGGTCTGGGAGCAGCAGGTCGGCCGTACGCGGTGGCGGCCGGGCTGCTGTCGGGCCTGGGCGCCGTGGTGGGCGACAACGGCGCGGTGGTGCTCGGAGGCCCGACCGGGCCGGGCGCCCGGCTGATCCCGGCCCCGGGGCTGCGGGAGTCGGGCCGGGGCCCGGCGGACGAGGGGCTGCCCGGCGGCACGCTCGACCACGCCACCGGGGTGGCCCTGGCCACCGCGGCGCTGGCCGGCTGGAGGTCCGGGAGCCTGATCGGGGTGTCCGAACTCGGGGTGGCTATCGAGGTGTGGCTACCGGAGGTGATGGCCGCCGCCTACGCATCACCAACGGCCATGCGGCCCCGGCCCCCGGTGGCGGCACCCGGCGGGGGCTGGCTCAACCTCGACCTGGGGGCCGGCGGCGACGCCGCCGACTACGAGCGGCTGCTCGGCACCTTGGACGCCGACACCGACGCGGCCGCGGTGGCCGCCGCCGCCCAGGAGTGGCGCCTGCCGGTGTGCGACTACCGCCGGGCGGGGGCCACCCCGTTGGCGGCGCCGCTGCGGGTCGAGACCGGCGGCGGGCGGGGGGTGCCGTCCGGCCGCCCGGGCCGGTCGTCGGCCGCGGCGGGGTCCCCGGCGGGGGATCTGAGGGTGTGCGACCTGACCACCATGTGGGCCGGCCCCCTGGCCACCCGGCTCCTCCAGGACCTGGGGGCGGAGATCCTCAAGGTGGAGCCGGGCTTCCGGCCCGACGGCATGCGGGCGGTGGCCGGCGGGGGCATCCATCCGGGGGGCGTGCAGGTGGAGCCGGGACGCGACTCGGCCATGTGGAACGCCCTCAACACCGCCAAGCACCACGTGGACCTGGACCTGCGCGACCCCGAGCAGAAGGACCGCTTCGTGGCCCTGGCGTCGACCTGCGACGTGGTGATCGACTCGTTCTCCCCCCGGGTCATGCCCAACTTCGGGGTGGAGGACCGGCTCCGCAACGACCCGCTCCTGGTGTCCATGCCGGCGTTCCCTCCCGGGCCGCTCCGCCACTGGGTGGCCTACGGCACCGGCGTGCACGCCGTGGCCGGGCTGGGCCGGCGCGATGACGGAGCGGCCTGGGCCCCGGCGGTGTCGTACCCGGACCCGCTGGCCGGGCTGACCGGGGCGCTGGCGGTGATGGCCGGCGTGGTGGCCCGCCAGGCCGGCGTGGCGGTCCGGCGGGTGGAGGCCACCCTGGCCGGGGCCGTCGGGCCGCTGACCGGCCGTCGCCCCCCGGTACCGGTGCCGGGCGGCGGAAGCAGCGCCGACACCGGGCGCCGGGTCGGGGCCGTCCTCCTGGAGATGGGCCGAGCGGAGGGCCTGATGGTCGGCCGGCGGGTGGCCGGACGGGACCTGCTGCACCCGAGCGGACCGTTCCGCCCGCTTCCCGCCTCCGCTCCGGACTGAGGCGGGCGGCCGCCGCGGCGGTCATCGAATAGAAGCAGAATCTGTTCTATTTTGATCCCCCGAGATGACCGACGCCGCCCACGCCACCGCTGTCGACGGATCGCCGCTCACGCCCAAGGCGCTGGTGCGCCGCCAGAGGATCGTCGAGACCGCCATCGAGCTCGGCACCGAGGGTGGGTACGAGGCCGTCCACATGCGGGTGGTGGCCGAGCGGGCCGGGGTGGCGCTGGCCACCGTCTACCGCTACTTCGAGTCGAAGGACCACCTGCTGTCGGCCGCCGTATCGGAGTGGACGGCCCAGCTGCAGTCCCGCCTGGCCCGCTCCCCCGCCCGGGGCGACACCCCGGTGGAGCAGCTGGTGGACGTCCTGCGCCGGGCGTCGAGGGGACTCGAGCGGCGCCCCCGTTTCGCCGCGGCACTGATACGGGCGCTGGCCTCCCCCGACCCGGGGGTGGCGGTGGCGGCCGCCGACGTCCGCCACCAGATCAGCGCCATCAGCACCCCGATCCTCAGCCACCTCCCGCCCGAGGACGTGGAGGCCATCGTCGGGGTGATCGGCCACGTGTGGAACTCCTCCATCATGAACTGGGCCAACGGCCGGGCCCCCATCTCGAGCATCGGCGACGAGCTCGAACGGGCCGCCCGCCAGCTGCTCGCCGGCCGGGGCTGAGCCGGCCGGGGCTGAGCCGCCCGGCGGCGGTGCCGGCCGGCGGAGCGGCGGTTCCGGACTTTCCCCGATTTCGTCCGGGCAGCGCAGCAGTAGCGGTCGACCCGGACCAAGCGGACACCGGCCTGACCACCTTGGGCCCTTAAGTCCGGGACCTCCGGGGGCCCGGCCGGAGCCGCGGAAGGTCCGTGATGGGCGCCTGTTTCAGGGTCTCCCGGCGGCTGCCGACTCCCGGTGCGTGAAGGTCAGGCCTCCGAGGGTCAGCCCGGTCCACCGGCCGGGCATGACAGGCTCGCTCCCCCCGCTCATCCGCCTCCTGCCCCCCGTGCCGCTGCGGCGGGGGGCGCCCCGGCCGGCCGGGGGCACGGCCTCCGCCGTCCCTCCTGACGGGTCCCTCACCGGGGCCGGCCCGGGGCCGCGGCCGGGGGCCGACCGCCGGGGCGCGACGACCCGGCGGCGGGTCGCCGCGGTGGTGGTCATCATGGTGGCGGCGGCCGGCGTGGCCGTCGCCTATCGGGCCAGCGGGTGGCACCCGGGCTCCCTGGCGGGCCACCGCCATCCGGGGGCCGGCCCGGGGAGCACCCCCTGGTGGCGCCGGTACGCGGAGTTGGAGCTGGCCACCGTGGCGGCCCTGGCGGTGGCGGTGGCCGGATGGGCGTACCGCCAGCACCGGGTGTCGTCCATGATGGCCGCCACCGCCTCGTTCGAGGCGGCCCGGGCCCGGACGGTCGAGGACGCCACCGCCCCCCGGCCCGTCGCCGAGCGTCCCACCACCCGGTTCTCCGACATCGCCGGGGCGGAGGAGGCGGTGGCGGACCTGGCCGAGATCGTGGCGTGGCTCAAAACGCCCGAGCGCTACGCCCGCATGGGCGTCACCCTCCCCCGCGGCGCGCTCCTGTCCGGTCCCCCGGGCACCGGCAAGACCCTCCTGGCCCGGGCGGTGGCCGGCGAGGCGGAGGTGGCCTTCTTCTCCGCCACCGGATCGGACTTCGACAACCGCTATGTCGGCACCGGATCAGACGCGGTGCGCAAGCTGTTCCGCCAGGCCCGCCAGCAGCAGCCGGCGATCGTCTTCATCGACGAGATCGACACCGTCGGGCGCCGCCGCGACGCCAGCACCCACGAGGAGCGCAACGCCACCCTCAACGCCCTGCTGGCCGAGGTCGACGGCTTCGAGGCCAAGGACGCCCAGGTCGTGCTGATCGCGGCCACCAACCGCCCCGACATCCTGGACCCGGCCCTGACCCGGCCGGGCCGCCTCGAGCGCCACGTCCACATGGGCCTGCCCGACCGCAAGGGCCGCCTGGGCATCCTGGCGGTGCACGCCCGGCGCCGTCCCCTCGGTCCGTCGGTCGATCTGGCCGCCCTGGCCTCGCGCACGCCGGGGATGAGCGGGGCCCAGCTGGAGCGGGTGCTCAACGAGGCCTGCATGGAGGCGGTGAGGCGCGACCTCGACGCGGTCGACGCCGGCTGCCTGGAGGCCGGCCTGGCCACCGTTGCCATGGGCCGGGCCCGCCACTCCGCGGTGGTCAGCGAGAGCGACCGGATCACCACCGCCTGGCACGAGGCCGGCCACGTGGTGGCGGCGATGGTGACACCGGGCGCCGCACCTCCGGTCGCGGTGTCGATCCTGCCGCGGGGACAGGCCGGGGGCGTCACGTGGATGTCGGGCAACGACGACCAGTACCTGTCGCGCTCCGCGGCCCACGCCGAGCTGACCGTCCTGCTCGGCGGCCGGGCCGCCGAGGAGCTG
>JAKAXG010000461.1 GCA_021827225.1 Actinomycetes bacterium
TGCTGTTCCACTGTATGCCAGGCGCACGGCGTGGCTCCTGCCCTGGCCGCGTCCGGCCCCGGTGATGAACGCCACCCGCCCCTCGAGAGGTTTCATTTGAGGCTCCTGTCCTGTCGGGGGACGGAAGAATCGGTGTACATTTGTCTGGACAGTTGTACACTCTTCCCGGTGGCAGGGTCAACCTCCGGCACGAAGCCGCCGGCGCAGACTCCTGGCGGGTGGATTCAGCGGGCCGAGGTGAACCTGGTGGTGGGCCCGGCGGCGCGCGAGGCGTCGTCCTCGTCACCTGCGGTGCCGCCGGCGACCGTGGTGGCCGCCGTGCCGAGGGCCACGGTGATGAACAGCAGGAGGGTCAGGCCGTGCACGATGGTGCAGTACAGGCAGATCGCATCCAGGCGGAACAACTCCGCGTAGATGAGCCACAGGATCATCACCACCCCTGCCACCGCCCCGGCCAGCCGCAACCGACGTACCACCGTGCTGGCCGAACGCCACGCCCACGGGCTGCACAGGGCGCCCATCACGATGAAGTAGACCAGCCCGGTGTCCGACACCGGGATGCCGAAGATGCGGGAATAGCTGCTGGTCGTGACCTTGGCGCAGTCGACGAGGCCCTTGTCCGAGCAGGCCAGGACCTTGGCCGACGTGTAGTGGGCGTAGGTGAGGTAGCCGGCCACCGCCACTCCGGCCACGCAGAGCAGGCTGGAAACGGTGGCTGGCCACCGCAGGCCCCGCTCAGCCGGTAGGGGCCCGCCGGTCACCTCAGCCTCCACTGCTGGATCCCTGGTTGGCCGATGCTGGCTGGCCTGTCTTCAGGGATGCCGGAACCGAGGAGCAGACGCTGGCCGGTTGGTCGTTTGTCAGGGAGCAGATGACGCCGACCAGGTGTCCGGCCACCGCCTCGGCCGCCCGCGAGGTGGGGTTCGAGGCGCTGGTCATGTAGCCGACCGCGCTGCTGAAGCTCTTGTTGGACAGGGCCGAACCGTCGTACTGGGTTCCGGAGACCAGGAACTTGCCGCCCAGGTCGACGAAGGGGATGGAGCCGCCCGAACCCTGCGTGTAGGGCGGGGCGTCGTAGGTGTTGATCAGCTGGTTCTGCGCCGCGGTGGGCGTCTGGAGGGGCTTTCCGAGGCGGTTCTGCAGCTCCACCGGGGTGAAGGTCACGTACGGGCTGGTGTAGCTGGATCCGTAGAAGCTGAAGGTGGGGGTGTTGGGGTTCACGTCGGTGGAGGAGGACTTGGTGCTCGACAGGTTGTGGAAGGTCCCGAACTTCGACAGGGCCATCACCAGCGGCCACCGCTCGGCGGCGCAGTACGGGCAGTACTCCGCGCCCATGTAGACGATCTCCGGCTTGCCGGCGCTGGTGAGCGCCGGGGTGCTGGCCGGCAGGTTGGTCGGCGGGCTGACACTGCTGGCCGGGACGGCGCCGGCCGCGGCCACCAGGGTGCTGGCAGGTACCGAGGTCACCTGGTCGAGCTGGGCTGCGCTCACCGGCGTCAGCTGGGACGAGCCCGACCCCGAGCCCGACGTCACCTTGACGATCACCAGAACGGCGATGACCACCACCGCCACGGCCGAGCCGATGATGGCCAGGCGGCGCTGCTGGCGCCGCCGGTTGGCCTCGGTCCGGGTGGGTGCCCGCCGGGCCCCCGGCTTGGACCTCGTGGTGGAAGGGCGGGGAGGGACCTTCTGGGTCTCAGGCGTGGGTTTCTGCTTAGCCATCGAGGTGAGCTCTCGGTCGTCCAGTCATGAGGGGGCAGCTACTCCGCCGGCTCATGCTACCGGTCCCTGCAGCGTTGATCCCGATCGCCGTGGCCCCCTTCCCCGGCCGTCGCCGCCGCGCCGTGCGTGTCCGGCTGGCGGGCTGGTACCTCTGGGTGGAGAATCGATCCAGTCGAGCCAAGGAAGTCGTCGTGGTTGATGTCCACCAAGATGAGGAAGCTGCGGCCTCAGCGGGCCCGGACCCCCGACGGCGCCGACGCCGGGCATGGCTCTACGCGTCGACCGGGGTGGTCCTGGCCTTCGCCCTGGCCGCCGTGCTGCTCTCCGCCACGTCCGGTAACCGGGGCGCCAGCGGCGTGACCACCTATGGCAGCCCGACCCTGCCGGGGGTGAACTCCTACACGACCAACCTGCTCTCTCTGGCCGTCCTGCCGTCACAGCAGCCGAAGCCGGCCCCGGATTTCCGCCTGACCGACCAGAACGGCCAGCCCGTGTCGCTCTCGCAGTTCCGGGGCAAATCGGTGGTGCTGTCCTTCAACGACGACCAGTGCACCGACGTGTGCACCCTGCTGGCCGAGGACATCGTCCGGGCCGACCGGTACCTCGGTCCCCGGGGTGCCGGCCGGGTGGTGTTCCTGGCGGTCAACGTGAACCCCTTCTTCCCGCAGGCCCGCTACGTCAAGCAGTGGAGCGACAACAACGACCTCGGCCACATTCCCAACTGGTATTTCGGTACGTCCACGCCGGCGGCCCTCCGGGCCATCTGGAACGAATACGGCGTCTACGTGGGCACTGATGCCCAGACCCGGACGGTCACCCACTCGTCCCTCATCGAGTACATCGGCCCCAACGGCCACATCCGGGCCACCGGGGACTTCGGCCAGTCAGCCGTCGACGTGGCGCCCTACTCCCACGGCATGGCCCAGACTGCGGTGGACCTGCTGCCCGGCCCGCAGAGGGTCCCCGTCGCCGGCCCGCAGGCCCCCAAGCCGTCAGGGACCGGCGCCGGCCTGGGCCAGCAGGCCCCGTCCTTCTCGCTCGGTACCGTCAACGGGGCCCAGACGGTCAGCCTGGCCGGGTTGGCCGGGTCTCCGGTGGTCCTCAACTTCTGGGCTTCCACCTGTCAGGACTGCCGGGCCGAGCTGTCGGCCTTCTCCCAGATCGCGAAGGCGGACCCGAAGGTCCGTTTCATAGGTATTGACGTGGCCGACCCGTCACCCGCCACGGCGCTGTCACTGGCCCGCTCCGCCGGTATCTCCTACCCGGTGCTGGACGACCGGGACGGGAAGGTGGCCGCCGCGTACAGGGTCGGCGGGCTGCCGACCACGGTGTATGTCAACTCGGCCGGGAGGATAGACGTGGTGCATCCCGGAGCCATGACCGCCGAACAGCTGCGCTACACCCTCGCCCAGTTCTTCCCGAACCACACCCCCCAGGGCGGCTAGAGGTGCCCACCGCCGCCACCGCTCTCCTCGCCTACGGTGAGGCGCCCAGCGCCAAGGTGCAGGTGCACGTCCTGCTCGCCGGGGTGCAGACCGATCCTCTGGCTCTGGTCGCGGCGGGCGTGGAGGTGGCCCTGATAGCTCTGTACCTGCTCGGGGTCAGGCGGCTGACCCGGCGGGGCCGGCACTGGCCGGCGCTCAGCACCACCTGCTTCGTGGCCGGGATCGTCCTCGTGTGGATCGCCGTCGGGTCGGGGCTGGCCGCCTACGACGACGTCAACGTCGTGGTGCACGTCATCCAGCACGTCATCCTGATGATGGTGGCCCCGCCCCTCCTGGCGGTGAGCAAGCCCCTCACCCTCGCCAGCCAGGCAGCCAAGCGCCGCAACCAGGTCCGGATACTCGAGGTGGTGCACAGCAGGGCGTTGGCTGTGCTCACCTTCCCGGTCCTGACGTGGTTCCTCTACTACGGGGTGATGTACACGTACTTCCTGGATCGCTCGGTGTACGACTACTCCGTCAACCACGTGCTGTTCCACGACGCCACCCACCTGGTGTTCCTCGCCGTGGGCTACCTGTACTGGCAGCCGCTCATAGGCCTGGATCCCAGCCGGTGGCGGCTGTCGCACCCGATAAGGATTCTCACGACCTTCGTGGGCATGCCCTTCGAGGCCTTCCTCGGCATCGCCGTCGCCATGTCCACCACGCCCATCGACCCGATCAACACTCTCGCCAACACCAGGACCGCCGGCAACATCTTCTGGATCCTGGCCATGGCCGTAACCGGTCCGTGCATCGCCGTCATGGCCCTGCGGTGGTACCGGCAGATCCAGCGCCAGACGCCGCGCGAGGACCGCTTCGCTGTCGCCTCCGCCGAGGAGGCGACTCTCCGCGCCGCCCAGCTCGGGGTCTCGGCCAGCAGGGAGGGGTGGACCATCCCGCCCTGGCGCCTGGCGCAGTTGGAGGCCCAGGCGGCCCGGAAGGCCCGCCGGGACGCCGGCCCCGGCAGCTGAGCGGGGTCGGTCTACCGACCTGCGGCGCCCACCGGGCACCGGGGGGCCGGGACGGCCGGGTCAGACCAGCGTGATGGCCGCAGCAGCCGACAACCCCATCGGCAAGCGCCTTTTCAACCTTCTCGCTTCTCCCGCCGCCCGACCACGATCCGGCCCCAGGCCCCGATACATGCCGGATTTATACCGTTTAGGGACAAATTCTACCTTCTGGCGGCCATCGCCGTCGCGTGCTGCACCGGCGTTTCCGGCGGGTACCTTCATAGAGTCGTCTCAGAAGGGGTGGCCCCCCCGCCCCTAGCCTCTGCCTGGGGCAGCACCTCG
>JAKAXG010000462.1 GCA_021827225.1 Actinomycetes bacterium
GATTGGGGAGTGGCGGCCCCCGGTCGTCATGACCTCGGCCGCCACCGGTGACGGTGTCGACGGGCTCTGGTCGGCCATCGGTGACCACCGGTCGTACCTCGCGAAGAGCGGGGAACTGGAGCGCCGGCGGTCCCGCCGACTGCTCGACGAGTTGCGCCGGGTGATGATTTCGAGCATCGAGCGCGATGTCCGTTCGGCCGAGGCGGGCGAGACCTACGACCGGATCACCGGGGCGCTCCTGCGTCGGGAGCTCGACCCCTACGACGCCGCCGCCGAACTACTCTCCGCCGGCTGACCCCCGGCTGACCCCCGGGTCGGCCCTGCCGGCCCCCGATCCGTCTCCGCCGCTCCGGAACTGTTCAAGAAAGCAGCCGCCGCTGACTCTGTGAACAGTTGCACCCCTGTTTCGACGAGTCAACTGTTCACCGGGATTCCCCATCCTGGGTCCTGTGAACAGTTGTACCCCCGAATCGACGGGTCAACTGTTCACAGGGTTCCACGCCCGCCGCTCTGTGAACAGTTCTCGCGGGCCGCCGGTCAGGCCGGCGACAGGGCGCTCGCACCGCCCCCGGACCCACGGACCCCACGGACCCCACGGACCCCACGGACCCCACGGACCCGCGGGCCGGCAGACCCACGGACCCACGGACCCACGGGCCCCACGGACCCGCGTGCCCGCTCAGGCCCAGACGATGCAGCCCAGCTCGACCGGCTGCACCAGATCGGCGTGGGACGGCACCACCCGCACCGTGTAGCCGTGGCGCCCGGACCGGTCGCACGTGAAGCGCCCGCTGTAGCGCACCACACCGGCGGCCCCGCCCCCGCTACCGCGGCGGTCCTGCTCGAGCCGCACGACCGTCGGGTCGGTCAGCTCGTCGCCGCCGGCCACCGGCCCGTGGAGCAGCTCGACGGCCACGTCGGCAGGGGTCAGGGAGCCGAGGTCCACCGAGACGGACACCTCCCGGAAGTCTCCCAGGTCCACCATCCCGGTGCCCTCGTCGGCGGCGACCTCCACCACCTTCACCTCCGGCCACGCCGCCGCCACCCGCTGCTTCCAGGCCGACAGGGCCCGTGACCGGGAGAAATCGTCGGCGGCCAGGGAGTCGGCCTGGGCTGCGGTCGGCTCGTACATCTCCCGCACGTAGTCGCGTACCATCCGCGACGCCATGACCTTCGGGCCGAGGGACCGGATGGACGCCTTCACCCTGGTCACCCAGCCCCGCGGGTAACGGCCGCCGCTGCGGTCGTAGTAGAGCGGCACTATCTGGCGCTCGAGGATCTCGAAGAGGCTGTTGGCCTCCACCTCGTCGCGGTGGCCCACATCGGAGATGCCCTCCGCCGAGGAGATGGCCCAGCCGTTCTGGCCGTCGAACATCTCGTCCCACCAGCCATCGAGGATCGAGCAGTTGAGGGCCCCGTTGAGGGCCGCCTTCTCGCCGCTGGTGCCGCTGGCCTCCATGGGCCGGCGGGGGGTGTTCAGCCACACGTCGCTGCCCTGGTAGAGCATGCGGGCCACGGAGATGTCGTAGTCCTCCACGAAGGCGAATCGGTGCCTCACCGCCGGGTCCCGGGAGAAGCGCACGATCTGGGCGATCATGTCCTTGCCCAGGTCGTCGGCCGGGTGGGCCTTGCCGGCGAAGACGAACTGCACCGGGTGCTGATCGTCGAGCAGGAGCGCCCGCAGCCGCTCCGGCTGCGACAGCAGGAGGGTGGCCCTCTTGTAGGTGGCGAACCGCCGGGAGAAGCCGATTATCAGGTAGCGGGGGTCGAGGACGTCGTCCACCCAGGCCATGTCGGTGACCGGGACGTCGCGCTCCCGGAGGGACCGGCGGAGCCGCTCCCGCACGAAGTTCACCAGCGCCTCGCGGCCCTGTTCCCGGGCCCGCCACAGCTCGTCGTCGCGGGCGTCTTCGATGCGGGCCCACTCGTCGGGTCCGGCGTCGTCCCAGGCCGGGGAGACGTACTTGGAGTACAGGTCGTCCATCTGCGACGACACCCAGGTGCGGCCGTGGACCCCGTTGGTGATGGAGCTGATAGGCACCTCCGGGGTCGGCACCGGGGGCCACAGACCCTGGAACATCTCCCGGCTGGTCTTCCCGTGCAGCTTGGCCACGCCGTTGGACCGGCCGGCCAGGCGCAGCCCCATGACCGCCATGTTGAACGGATCCTCGGGGCTCTCCCCCGGGAAGTGGCCGAGCGCCATCAGCGTGTCCATCGACACCCCGCACTGCTCGGCCCAGCCGGAGAAGTAGCGCTCCATCAGCTCCCGGGGGAACCGGTCGATGCCGGCCGGCACCGGGGTGTGGGTGGTGAAGACCGTACCGGCGCGCACCGCCTCGATGGCCTCTTCCCACGACAGGCCCCCGGTGATGATGAGCTTGCGGATCCTCTCGAGCCCGAGGAACCCGGCGTGCCCCTCGTTGGTGTGGAACACCTGGCTCTCCACGCCCAGCGTCTCGAGCGCCCGCACCCCACCCATGCCCAGGAGGATCTCCTGGCGGATGCGGTGCTCGGACCCGCCGCCGTACAGCCGGTCGGTGACCGAACGCAGGTCCGAGTCGTTGGGCTCTACGTCCGCGTCGAGCAGGTACAGCCTGACCCGGCCGACCTGGGCCAGCCAGACCTGCGCTTCCAGGACGGCGCCGGCCAGGTCCACCGTGATGCGCGTGCCGTCGACCAGATCCAGGGCCATCGAGTGCGGGTCGAGGATCGGGTAGCGCTCCTCCTGCCAGCCCTCGGAGTCGAGGTGCTGGCGGAAGTACCCCATGCGGTACATGAGCCCGACCCCGACCAGGGGCACCCCGAGGCTGCTCGAGGCCTTCAGGTGGTCGCCCGCCAGCACGCCGAGACCGCCGGAGTACTGGGGCAGGGCCTCGGCGATGCCGAATTCCGGCGAGAAGTACGCCACGCTCCGCAAGGAACCGCCGCCGGTGCTCTGGAACCACCGGGGGCCCTCCAGGTAGCGGCGCAGCTCGGCGTGCAGCTCGTCGAGGAAACCCATGAACGCCGGGTCGGCGGTCAGCTGATCGAGGCGGTCCCGCCCGACCAGGCTGAGCAGCCTCACCGGGTCGTGGAAGGTCAGCTCCCATATCTGCGGGTCGACCCAGCGGAAAAGGTCCCGGCTCTGCTTGTCCCAGGACCACCGCAGGTTGAACGCCAGCTCCTGCAGGGGGGCGAGGGCCTCCGGCAGGCGGGCCCGGACGGTGAAGCTGCGGAGCGCTCTCATAGCGGCAAAACCTACCCGAGCCCCGGGGTCGCGCTGACCCCGCGCCGTCGGCGGGATTCTCGCTCTCGCGCTGGGGGTAGCGTGAGTGGTGTGACCGGACGCCTCGTGATCGAGGACATCAGGCCTCGGACCCCAGGATGCGCCAGCTCATCCGCCAAGGCGGTCGTCGGCGAAGCAGTGACAGTGACCGCGGTGATGTTCCGCGACGGGCACGACCCGATCGCCGGCCGGGCGCTGCTCTACGCCGAGGACTCCTCCGAGCCGGTGTCATCAGCCCCACTGGAACCGCTCGGCAACGACGAGTGGAAGGCCGTCCTGGTGCCCGACCGGCTCGGCCGCCACCGGATAGAGGTGCAGGGTTGGACGGTCCGCTTCGGCATGAGCGGACCCACCCTCGACGTGGACACCGCCTTGGACCTGACCACCTCGGATCCGGTCAATCTGTGGGTCGACCGGGAGCGGGCCCTGTTCGGAGCCTGGTACGAGCTGTTCCCCCGCTCATTCGGAGGCTTCAAGGGGGTGGTGGAGCGGGTGCCCGAGTTGGCCGCCATGGGCTTCGACATCCTCTACCTGCCGCCGATCCATCCGATCGGTCGCACCTTCCGCAAGGGCCCCAACAACACCCTGGAGGCCGGCCCCGACGACCCTGGTAGCCCGTGGGCCATCGGTAGCGAGGAGGGTGGCCACACGTCCATACACCCCGAGTTGGGGACCGAGGATGACCTGACCGCGCTCATCGCCGAACTGCGGGCCAATGGCATGGAGCTGGCCCTCGACTACGCCCTGCAGTGCTCCCCGGACCATCCATGGGTCCGGGAGCACCCGGAATGGTTCCATCACCGGCCCGACGGCACCATCGCCTGCGCCGAGAACCCGCCGAAGATCTACCAGGACATCTACCCCCTCAACTTCTGGCCCGAGCGCGAGAGCGACCGCCAGGCCATGTGGAACGCCTGCAAGGAGATCCTGGACCACTGGATCTCTTTCGGGGTGCGCATCTTCCGGGTCGACAACCCCCACACCAAGCCGGCGGCCTTCTGGGAATGGGTCATCGACCGGATCCACTCCGAGCACCCCGACGTCATTTTCCTGGCCGAGGCGTTCACCCGTCCGCACGTGATGGCCAAGCTGGCCGAGGTCGGCTTCACCCAGAGCTACACCTATTTCACCTGGCGCACCGAGCAGCACGGCCCTGACGGCATCTGGGCCTACATGGAGGAGCTGGCGCAGGGACCCAAGGCGGACTACATGCGGCCCAACT
>JAKAXG010000463.1 GCA_021827225.1 Actinomycetes bacterium
TCCCGGCCGGGGGCGGCCCCACTCCCGGCCGGGGGCGGCCCCACTCCTGGCCGGAGGCGTACGCCGCCAGGCAGGGGCGGCGGGCCGGGTGGTTGTCAGTTCATCGTTGACCTGCAATCAATACTCGATTAATATTTTCAACAGCGGGCCGGCTGTGGAGCCGCCCGCCAGATCAGGTGAGGGGGATGACGATGACAGACCTGCGCGATGGCAGCGCGACCGAGACCATCGACGCGGTGGTGATTGGTGCCGGCTTCGCCGGCATGTACATGGTGTATCGCCTGCGGGATGCCGGCTTCACCGTGCACGGGTTCGAGGCCGGCGACGACGTCGGGGGGACCTGGTACTGGAACCGCTACCCGGGCGCCCGGTGCGACTCGGAGACCATGTACTACTCCTATTCGTTCCTCAAGGAGGTGGAGCAGGAGTGGCCGCTGCAGGAGCGTTATCCCGGCCAGCCGGTCATTCTGCAGTACCTGAACCACGTGGCGGATCGGATCGACATCCGCAAGGACTTCACCTTCAATGCCCGCGTCTCGAGCATCGCCTTCGACGACGAGACCGAGTTGTGGACCGTCCGTACCGAGCGCGGTGAGAGCCGCACGGCCCGCTGGGTGGTCACCGCGGTCGGCTGCCTCTCGGACGCCAACCTCCCCGAGATCGAGGGCAGGGAGTCCTTCGAGGGCCGACTGCTGCACACCGGGCAGTGGCCGCACGAGCCGGTCGATTTCTCCGGCAAGCGGGTGGGGATCATCGGGACCGGGGCGTCGGCCATCCAGGCCATCCCGGTGATCGCCGAGACGGCCGGCCACCTGACGGTGTTCCAGCGCACCGCCCAGTTCACGATCCCGGCTGCCAACGGTCCCCTGGACCCGGAAGTGGAGAGGATGTGGAAGGAGAACTACGACGAGTGGCGCCGCCGGGGCCGTTTCTCGCGTGGTGGCGTGCCCTACCCGGCAACCGACCGGACCGCCATGGAACTGAGCGCCGATGAGCGGCGGCAGGCGTTCGAGGCGGCGTGGGACCAGGGCGGTTTCGTGTTCGCCCTGGGTACGTTCGTCGACCTGTTGACCGACCAGGAGGCGAACGAGACGGCTGCCGAGTTCGTCCGGTCGAAGATCGACGAGATCGTCCACGATCCGGACGTGGCGGACAAGCTCAAGCCGTACGAGTTCCCCTTCGCCACCAAGAGGCTGCCGCTGGACACCAACTACTACGAGACCTTCAATCGGCCGAACGTGACCCTGGTGGACCTCAAGCGGACTCCCATAGAGCGGATCACGCCGACCGGGATCAAGACCGCCACCGAGGATCACGACCTCGACATCTTGATCTTCGCCACCGGATTCGACGCTCTCACCGGCCCGCTGCTGTCCATGGACATCCGTGGCCGCCAGGGTCGCAAACTGGAGGAGGCGTGGGCGGAGGGCCCGGTGACCTATCTCGGTCTGGCCGTCCCCGGCTTCCCCAACCTGTTGACCATCACCGGTCCGGGAAGCCCGTCGGTGCTGTCGAACATGCCGGTATCGATCGAGCAGCACGTGGAGTGGATAGGCGATTGCATCGAGTGGATGCGCGAGCACGGGGTCGAGCAGATGGAGGCCACTGACCAAGCCACGCTCGAGTGGACGGCCCATGTGCAGGAGGTGGCCAACATGACCCTCTACCCGAAGGCTGCCTCGTGGTACATGGGTGCCAACATCCCCGGTAAGCCCCGGCTCTTCCTGCCCTACGTGGGGGGTTGCGACGTCTACCGGCTGAAGTGCGACGAGGTCGCGGCCGCCGGGTACGAAGGATTCGAGCTCAAGGCCGACCAGCCGGCGGGCGTCTGAGGCCGGAAACATCATCGACGAGATCAAGATCAAGGGGAGGATCAACCATGGCGTTGGATGAAGCCACTGCTGCGCTTCTGGCCCAGATGGCCGAGATGGGAGTCAAGCCGCTGCACGAGATGAGCCCTCAGGAAGCCCGCGAGTTCGTGGCGAACATGCGGCCTCAGCCGGCGGCGGTGCCGGAGATGGCCAAGGTCAAGGAGCGGCGAGTGCGGGTCACTGGCGGAGCCATTCCGGTCCGGGTGCTGGTACCGGGCGAACAGCCGAAGGGGGTCATCGTCTGGTACCATGGGGGAGGCTGGGTGGTGGGGTCCATCCAGGACTGCGACCTCCTCGGTCGCCGGTTGGCCGAGCGGACCGACTGCGCGGTCGTGCTGGTCGACTACCGCCTGGCACCGGAATACCGCTTCCCCACGGCGGTCGACGACTCCTACGCGGCCCTGTGCTGGGTAGAGCGTCACATCGAGGAGATCGCCGGCCAGCGGGTACCGATCATCGTCGCCGGAGACAGCGCCGGGGGAAACCTCTCGGCGGTCATGGCGCTCAAGTCCCGGGACCTGAAGGGCCCGGAGATCGAGATGCAGGTGCTGGTGTACCCGGTCACCGACTGTGACTTCGACACCGTGAGCTACCTGGATCCGGAGAACGCCCTGATGCTGAGCCGGGACGCCATGAGGTGGTTCTGGGACCACTACGCCCCGGATCCGGTCGGCCGGGCCAACCCCGATGCCTCGCCGCTGCGGGTGCCCGACACGTCCAACCTGCCCCCAGCGGTCGTGATCACCGCCGAGCACGACGTCCTACGGGCCGAGGGGGAGATCTACGCCACCCGTATGGTCAAGTCCGGCGTCCCGGTGGAGCATCAGCGGTTCAAGGGCCAGATGCACGGCTTCTTCACCATGGTCGACCTCCTGCCCGGCAGCGAGGCGGGCATCAACTACGTCGTCGATGCCATCCGCCGGCGACTGGCGGGGGCGGAGAAGAAAGTCCCTGCCGGGGTCTAGCAGATGGGCCGGACCGGTGCGGGGAGCGTGCTGGCTGCCCGCACCGGCTCGACGAGGGGGGCGGTCGACAGACCCGGGGATGAGCGGCTGCTCATCTACAATGCAGATGCTTTGATTGAGCCCGGCCGACCGCAGCCCCAGAACGGACGTTCGAAGACATCGAGATCGTCCAAGGGTGGCAGCATGGTCGGTGAAGCGCTCGAGATGGCTGAGGTGGGCGTCCGGCTCAGGGCCGCCCGCGTTGCCGGAGGGCATTCGCTCGGTGACATCGCCCGCCAGACCGGGCTGTCGTCGTCGTTCCTGTCGCTGGTCGAGAACGGAAAGAGCGACATCAGCCTGGGCCGGCTCACCCGTCTGATCGACGTACTCGGACTCGGCCTGGCCGACCTCACCGGCCCCACCGCCCCCGCCGACAGCCTCGAACGGTTCGAGGTCCTCCGCAGGGATGCCCGCCGGGCGCTCCGATCGGAGGCCGGGGTGCTCACCGAGTTCCTGCCCCGCTCGCCGAAGCTCGGAATCGACCGGTTCATCATGACGTTCTCGCCGGGCGGGACGATCGACGTGGACGAGTACAAGCTGGTCCTACCGGCGGAGAGCTTCTACCTGATGCTGAAGGGAGAACTGTGCCTACAGTTGGCCGATGCCGAACCGCTCCGGCTGAGGTCGGGCGACAGCATCGCACTGCTCCACGAGGACTTCCGCCGGTCCTGGAACGACCGGCGCTACGACGCCGTGGTGCTCGTCGAAGCACAGCTTCACCGGTGACGTAGGGAAGGGACGGGGGGACGAGGTGAGAGTCGTCGAGATCTGGCGGTACCCGGTCAAGTCTCTCGGAGGAGAGCGCCTAGAACGCGCCGATATCGGTCCGCTCGGCGTGGAGGGCGACCGGCGCTGGGGTATCCGGGACCTCGCCACCGGCAACGTCCTGACTGCCCGCCGACAGCCGGAGATGCTCTTCGCCCGGGCCAGTCTGCTCGCCGGCCGGCTGCGCATCGAGCTACCCGACGGCCGGGTGACCGTCGACGACGACGACCTCTCCCACTGGTTGGGAAGGCCGGTGGCGCTGGTGCCCGCCGGCGCCGGCGGAACCTACGAGGCCCCGCTCGACGCCTACGCGGAGGCGGACTGGGTGTCCTGGGAGGGGCCGCCCGACGCCTGGCACGACAGCGGCAGGAGCCGGGTCTCGATGCTGTCCTCCGCCACCTTGGGATCCGAGGACGTCCGCCGGTTCCGGCCCAACGTCCTGCTCGACGGCGACGGGGAGGACGGGCTGGTCGGCCGGACCATCCGACTCGGTGGAGCGGTGCTGGAGGTCCGCAAGCAGATATCCCGGTGCGTGATGGTGACCAGGCCGCAGCCCGGGCTGGAGCGGGACCTGGCCGTCCTGCGCCGGATCAACCGCGAGCGCGACGGCAACCTGGCGATCGGCGCCACCGTGGCCCGGCCCGGTACCGTCTCTGTGGGGGACACCTTGGAGGAGTGCCCCACGGTTGCAGAACCCAAAGCAGGACCGTCCGGGCCATGGTCGCCACCGGTCGCGTCCTCGAAGTCGGCGACCCAGGGGAGGTCAGAATGAGCGGCATGGGTGAGAGCCAGGAGTTGTCGGCGCTTTTGCGGGAGTCTCGGCGGTTTGAGCCGTCGGGGGAGTT
>JAKAXG010000464.1 GCA_021827225.1 Actinomycetes bacterium
CTACGGGGTCCGTGGTGAGGCCGGTGTCGGGCCGGGGGCTGGGCAGCCGGCTGTCCCTCGGGCGGTTCGCCCGCAGCGGCGGCGCCTCGCAGGCGGAGCCCGTCCTCGAGGTGCAGACCCCGGACGGGTCGGGGCTCAAGCCGTCCGCCATGCGCGGGCCCGAGGCCCTGTACGGCTACGTGGTGGGCCTGGAGCTGCTCGTGGTCTCGGTGCTCAACCTCACCGTCACCCACGGCCCCGGCGCGCCGGCCCATCCCCAGACCACCCTGGCCGCGCTCGGCGTGGCCGCCTCCATCGCCTTCTTCGCCGTCATCCGGTTGAAGAACCGCATGGCCGCCGGTTTCGGGGCCATCGTCGCCGCCTTCTTCGTCACCCTGCCCCGGGTGCCGAACAGCCTGTCCATCGCCCACATCTTCGCCCTGGTCATCCCCATGGCCTATGGCCTGATCATCACCCAGCGCCAGCGGCGGGACACCCCCAAGGTGGCCCGCGGTGCCAGGGGGCGGGCCGCTGCCGGCAAGTCGTCGGCCGGCAAGCCGTCCGCCGGGGCGGCGGGGACGGCCGGCGGCGGCCGCCGTCGGGGCAAGAAGGGCTCCGAGCCGGTCAGTGGCCCCCGGCCCAGCGCCCGCTACACCCCCCCCAAGTCCAAGCGGAAGTCTTCCGGACGATAGACCCGGCGGGAGCCGGCACCCGCCCCCTAGCCGGCACCGCCGCCGGCCACCGCCGCCGGCAAGAGCGCCGACCGGAGGAATCCCAGCAGGGCGCTGCGCTGGCGGACCATGGACCGGGCGGTCGGCTCCACCCCCAGGGCCCGCATGACCTCCACCTCGGTGGCCACTCCTACCACGCTGGAGTAGGCCATGAGCAGGAGGAGCCGGGCGTCCTGCCGCCGTAGCTCTCCGCGGGCCATGGCCTGCTCCAGGAAGCTGGTGGCCCCGTCGATGAGCGGCCCCAGCATCAGGGCGAAGCGGGTGGCGGCCGGCGGGCCCAGCCGGCTCACCTCCCGGACCAGCCCGAGCAGCTCCGGCCGGCGGGCGGCCAGGCGGAACACCTCCCGCACCACCGCCCGGACCCGGTTCCAGGCCGGGCCGGGCCCGGGCGTGGCCAGCGACAGGGCCCCGGTGAGCTCCGCCGCGGCCTGGTCGACCGCCGCCTCCAGGAGCGCCTCCTTGGACGGGAAGTAGTACAGGATCGTCTGCTTCCTGACCCCCAGTTCCCCGGCCAGCGCGTCGAGGGAGGTGACCTCGTAACCCCGCTGCCCGAACGCTCTCAGCGCGGCGTCCACCACCCGCTCCCGGGTGCTGCGGTCACTGCCCCTCCTGATTTCCCCTGAATCAACCGAATCAACCGGATCGACCACCGCTGTTCCTCTCCGCCCTCACTTACCATATGGTAGACAGGGTTGATGCTGCGGGAGGCCCTCGCGGGTAAACGGATAGCCCTCACCGGCGGCACCGGGTTTCTCGGTACCGCCCTGACAGAGCGGCTGTTGCGGTCGGTACCGGACTGTGAGGTGGCCCTTCTGGTCCGCCCCGGCCGGCGCGGCGCCGCCGACCGGGTGCGCCGGGAGATCCTGCGGAACAACTGCTTCGACCGGCTCCGCCGGGAGCTCGGCGACGGCTTCGACGAGATGGTGCGGCGGCGGGTGCAGGTCATGGCCGGCGACGTGGGCGTGGACGGGCTGGGCCTCGACCAGGAGGGCCGGGCCATCCTGGGCTCGTGCGACGTGGTGATCCACTCCGCCGCCACCGTCAGTTTCGACTCCCCCCTCGACATGGCGGTCGAGATCAACCTGCTGGGCCCCAGCCGGGTTGCTGAGACCCTCCTGGGGCTGGAAGTCGCCGGCGGCCGGCCCAGGCCCCATCTCATTGCCGTGTCCACCGCCTACGTGGCCGGCAGCCGCCGGGGCCTGGCCCCCGAGGCGCCCCTGCCCGACACTCCCTGGTCGACCGAGATCGACTGGAAACCGGAGGTCGCGGCGGCCCGCCGGGCCCGGGCAGACGCCGACGCCAGCAGCCGGGACCCGAAGATGCTGTCCCGGTTCCAGCGCATGGCCCGCCGGGAGCTGGGCGCCGCCGGCGCCCCCCTGCTGGCGGCCCGGGCCGAGAAGTTCCGTCAGGAGTGGGTGAACGACCGCATGGTCGAGGTCGGCAAGTCCCGCGCCCAGGGGCTCGGCTGGCCCGATGCCTACGCCTACACCAAGGCCCTGGGCGAACGGGCCCTGCTGGAGACCCGCCGGGACCTGCCGCTGACCATCGTGCGGCCCTCGATCATCGAGTCGGCCCTGGCCGAGCCGGTTCCGGGATGGATCCGGGGGTTCCGGATGGCCGACCCGGTGATCATCTCCTACGCCAAGGGGCTGCTGAAGGAGTTCCCCGGCGTCCCCGAGGGGGTCATCGACGTGATCCCCGTGGACCTGGTGGTCTCGTCCATCCTGGCCGTGGCCGCCCGGGGTCCGCTCGAGGAGCCGGACGTGTTCCACTCGGCGTCGGGCGCCCGTAATCCGCTGCGGTACCGGCAGCTCGTGGAGCTGGTCCGGGCCTGGTTCATGGAGCACCCGCTGGCCGACAGCCAGGACCAGCCGATCACCGTCCCCGAGTGGTCCTTCCCCGGTCGGCGCCGGGTGCAGAAGCAGCTGAGCCGGGCGGCGCAGGCCATCGACGTGGCCGAGCGGGGTCTCCAGTCGCTGCCGCTGCGGGGCCGCCAGGCCGACCTGAGCGCCAGGCTGGAGGAGCGGCGGGACGAGGTGGAGCGGGCCCTGTCCTACGTGGAGTTGTACGGGGCCTACACCGAGACCGAGGCCATATTCTCTGTCGACCGGCTGCTGGATCTGCACCGGCGCATGCCCGTCGAGGACCAGGCCGAGTTCAACCTCGATCCCGGCGTCATCAACTGGCGCCATTTCTGTCACAACGTGTACCTGCCGTCGGTGGTGTCCCACGCCCGGGTCCGCCTGGCCGATCCGGGACGTGACAGCAGGCGGCGGGGCGGGGCGACCGGCCTGACCCGGCAGGAGCGGGGCCGGCGGGCGGTGCTCTCGCCGGACCGCCAGCTGGCGGTGTTCGACCTGGAGAACACCCTCATCGCCTCGAACGTGGTGGACTCGTACTCCTGGCTGGCGACCCGCCGCCAGGACGACCGGGAGCGGGTGGGTTTCGTGCTGCGCACCCTGAAGGAGGCGCCCCGGCTGCTGGCCCTGGACCGGGCCGACCGCAGCGACTTCCTCCGCTACTTCTACCGGCGCTACGAGGGGGCTCCGGTGGAGCGCCTGGAGCGTGACAGCTGGGAGCTGTTCAGCGATCTGGTGCTGACCAAGTCTTTCCCGGCCGGTATCCGCCGGGTCCGGGAGCACCGGGCCCTGGGGCACAAGACCCTGCTGATCACCGGGGCCCTGGACGTGGTGATAGAGCCGCTGCGGCCGCTGTTCGACGAGGTGGTGTGCGCCAGCCTGGGACAGAGGGGCGGCCGCTTCACCGGTGAGTTGGTGGAGGCCCCGCCCACCGGCGAGGCCAGGGCCCTGATCATGGCCGACTATGCCCGGGACAACGGGCTCAACCTGGAGCAGGCGGTGGCCTACGCCGACTCGGCCAGTGACCTGCCCATGCTCGAGGCGGCCGGGCACCCGGTGGCGGTGAATCCCGAGACCAAGCTGGCGGCCATCGCCCGCAAGCGGGGATGGCACGTGGAGCACTGGCCGAAGGCCGAGGGCGGCCCCCGCCCGTTGCTGCCGATCGGACCGCGGTCATGAAGGCGCTGCAGATAGAGCGTTCCCTGACCCGGTTCGCCGCGGCTCGGGTGGCCGGGCGGCCGACCCCGCTCCGGCTGGCCGAGATCGACCCCCCGGAGCTGCCCGCCCCCGGTTGGGAGCTGGTACGGCCCCGGCTGGCCGGTATCTGCGGCAGCGACCTGGCGACGGTGTCGGGGCGCTCGTCGCGCTGGTTCGAGCCGATCGTGAGCTTCCCCTTCGTCCCGGGTCATGAGGTGGTGGCCGACACCGCCGACGGCCGACGGGTGGTGGTGGAACCGGTGCTGCACTGCGCCATCCGGGGGGTCGATCCGCCGTGCCCGCCGTGCACCGCCGGGCGGACGAATCACTGCGAGCGGCTCGTGACCGGCCACCTCGGAGCCGGCCTGCAGACCGGGTACTGCTGCGACACCGGCGGCGGGTGGTCGCTGGCCCTGGCCGCCCACCCGGCCCAGCTCCATGACGTCCCCGACGGCTGGACGGACGAGGCCGCGGTGATGGTCGAGCCCACGGCGTGCGCCGTGCACGCCGCGCTGCTCCCGCCCCCGGCTCCCACCGGCAGGGTGGCGGTGATCGGCGCCGGGACGATAGGCCTGGCCACCATCGCCGCCGTCCACCGCCTGCGCGAAGACGTCACCTCCCTGACCGCGGTGGCCAAGCACCCGGACCAGCGGCGCCTGGCCCGCGAGCTCGGGGCGACCAGCGTGGTGGAGCCGGGCGAGTTGCGCCGGGCGGTGCGG
>JAKAXG010000465.1 GCA_021827225.1 Actinomycetes bacterium
CACCACATGTTCAAGCGACCACTGCTGGCGATCGGCGTCGGGGCCGGCGCCCTGGGCTTGAGTTTCGGCGTCGGCATGGCCATGGCGTCGGCCAGCACCACCAGCACCACGACTCCGGGCAGCAGTTCCACCGCCCCGGCCTCGGGCGGCTCCGCCGGCGGGGCCACCCATCAGTGCCCGCATGCGGCCGGCAACGGCGCCGCCCCGCCGGCTACGGGCGCCGGGTACCCGGCGTAGGGCGCCGGGGCCGGGCCGGGGCGGCTCGTCCCGGGAACGGGCACCCCCGGCTCGGTCTTTGGTGACACCCCATAGCCTCTGGTGACGGAATTCCACGCCGCACGTCGAATTGCGTCACCAACCAGGGGGGCGCCGGCGTCCCGGCGCAGGCCACGGCGCAGGCTGGCCAGGCCCGGCAGCCGGCCCCGCCCCGGCAGCCGGCCTCAGGCCCGGGCCGGCGCCTCCCCCTCCAGGTCGGCCAGGTAGCGGTCCCGCTGCGCCGGGGGCAGGAAGGCGGCCCGGAACGAGTTGCGGGCCAGGTCGAGCAGGTCCGACGGTCGGAGGGAGAGGTGGTCGGCGAGGGCCTGGTAGTTGTCCCCGATGTAGCCGCCGAAGTAGGCGGGGTCGTCGGAGTTGACGGTGACCAGCAGCCCGGCGTGGACCATGGCCGGAAGGGGATGGTCCTGGATGCGCTCCACGGCGCGCAGCCTGACATTTGACAAAGGACAAACGGTCAGCGGCACCTGCTCGTCCCTCAGCCGGCGCACCAGGTCCGGATCCTCCAGGCAGCGGATCCCGTGGTCGATGCGCTCCACCCGGAGGTGGTCGAGCGCCCCGGTGATGTACTCCGGCGGGCCCTCCTCGCCGGCGTGGGCCACGGAGTGCAGCCCCTCGGCCCGGGCCCGGGCGAACACGTCGGTGAACAGCGCCGGCGGCCAGCCGACCTCCGAGGAGTCGAGGCCCACGCCGGTGATCCGGTCGCGGTGGGCGAGGACGGCGTCGAGGGTGGCCATGGCCTCCTCGGGGCCGCGGTCGCGGAGGAAGCAGGCGATCAGACCGCTCGTCATGCCGAAGCGGTCCTCGCTGTCGCGAAGCGAGGCGCTCAGGCCCTCCACCACCGCGGCCAGCGGCACCCCCCGGCTCAGGTGGGCCTGGGGGTCGAAGAAGATCTCGGCGTGGCGCACACCCTGGGACCGGGCCCGGGCCAGGTAGGCGTCGGCCAGGTCCGCGAAGTCCCGGGCGGTCTGCAACACCCCGGTGCAGGCGTAGTAGAGGTCCAGGAAGGACTGCAGGTTCTGGAACGAGTAGTGGGACCGGAGCTGCTCGACGCTGTCGAAGGGCAGGCGCGCCCGGTTCCGGCGGCTCAGCTCGAACGCCATCTCCGGTTCGAGGGTGCCCTCGATGTGCACGTGCAGCTCCGCCGTGGCCAACACCATGGCCGCCAACGGTGTCGGTCGGGTGGCGCCTTGTCAACTCCCGACGTGGCGTGGGCCGGATTCGCTAACGGTGGGTTTGTCGGGCTTACACTGGCAGGTTCCCCCGGCCTGAAGGAGTGGAGGATGATCACGGAATCGACCGCGACCGGAGCGGTGGAGGACGAGTACGCGGCGTTCAAGGTCGAGCAGCGAGGCATCGACCTCGTGCCCGACGACGAGCGCCCCATGCGCCCGGCCAGCCTGTTCTGGTTGTGGGCCGGGGCCATCTGGAACGTGGAGTTCCTGGTCTACGGGGCCCTCATCATGAGCTTCGGGCTGTCGTTCGGCCAGGCCGTGTTCGCCATCCTGGTGGGCAACGCCTTCTACGCCCTTCTGGGCCTGGCCAGCGTCCAGGGCCCGGAGACGGGGACGACCGCCTTCATGGTCAGCCGGGCCCCCTTCGGGCGCAACGGCAACCGCCTGCCCTCACTGTTCAACTGGCTCACCCAGGTCGGCTTCGAGGTCGAGGGCATCGTGCTCATCGTGCTCGTGGTGGAGGCCATGTTCAGCCGGGGCGGCATCCACTCGGGCACCGGGCTCAAGGTGGCGTTCATCGTCGGGGCGGTGGCCCTGCAGTTCATCGTCCCCTTCCTCGGTCACGCCACCATCACCCGGGTGCTGCGCTACCTGTCGTTCGTGTTCATCGTCCTGTTCGCCATCATGGCGGTGCTGGTCATCCCGCACGTGGACCTGGCCCACCTGGCCGCCACCCGGCGGGCGGCGCACCAGCCGGTGTCGGCCACCTGGCAGGTGGTCACCACGGCCATCGTTCTGCTGGTCTCCGCCGGCGGCCTGGGCTGGACGGAAAACGGCAACGACTACTCCCGCTACCTCCCCCGCACCACCCCGAAGGTGCAGACGTTCTGGGCCGCCGCCCTCGGAGGCGCCATACCGTCGATCCTGCTGGAGCTCCTCGGGGCGGCGGCTTTCGTGGTCAGCGGCAAGGCGACCGAGGTCACCGGGGTGCCGTCGTCGTTCGCCAGCTGGTTCTTCTGGCCGTTCCTGATCCTGGCCCTGCCCCAGCTGTTCGCCATCAACACGCTGGACCTCTACTCCTCCGGGGTAACCCTGCAGGCGCTGGGGGTGCCGGTGAAGCGGTGGGGGGCCGTGATCATCGACACCGTTGTCGCCGGGGGGATCACCGCCCTCGTGATCTTCAAGGGCAGCTTCTACAACGACCTGTCCGGGTTCCTCGACTACATCGTCGTCTGGCTGGGGCCGTGGTTCGGCGTGCTCATCACCGACTGGATCCTGCGGCGGGGCCGCTACGACCGGGCGTCGCTGGTGTCGGAGCGGGGCGGGCTGTACTGGCGTTCCGGAGGGGTCAACTGGCGGGCCGTCGCCGCTTTGGTGATAGGCGGGGTGGCGGCGCTGTTGTGGGTGAACGGGGAGTACTACCAGCCCTCCTACTTCAGCCCCATCTCATCGGCCACCAACGGCACCGACTTCTCCTGGCTGGTGGGCATCATCGTCGGGGCGGCGGCGTACTGGGCGTTGTCGTTCCGGTCGGTCCCCGCCGAGGTGGATGCCGCTTCGGCCGATCAGGCGCCGGCGGTGGCGGGGGGCGCCACCCGAGGCTGATGCCGCCGGGCGCCCCCCGGGCGCTACCCCGGTAGCGGCTGCGCTCCGGGGCGGCGCCCAGGGATGGACCCGTGGG
Organism: Actinomycetes bacterium; assembly: GCA_021827225.1. The sequence continues at coordinate 3,130 of JAKAXG010000465.1, forward strand.
GGTCCGCTCTCAGCCCTCTGCGGTCGCCGCCGCCTGGTCGGTCCCGGCGGCCGCGGGGGTCCCGGCCGGGGCGGGCGGCGCGGAGCGCTCGGCCACCTTCATGGTGGCGGCCGCCGCGCCGAGACCCAGGGCGGCGGCGGCGAAGGCCCACTGCGAGCCCCGCCGCTGCTTGCGCCGTACACCGTCGATGGACAGCACGCCCGGTCCCTCGCCCGCCAGGGCCAGGGCGGCGGCGATGAGCGTCAGGTTGTACTCGAACCCGCCCTTGGTCACCCAGGGGCCGTTCTTGGCGTGAACCTTGGCGATGGCCACCGCCATGGTGCCGGTGATCATGGCCGGGCCCAGCGGGCTCAAGAAGCCGGCGGCGGTGAGCGCTCCCCCGACGGTCTCGCTCAGGGCGACGGCCCTGGCGTGCTGGTCGGCCGGGTGCATGCCCAGCTTCTCCATCATCTGGGTGGTGCCTTCCATGCCCGGACCGCCGAAGCTGCCGTTGAGCTTCTGCAGCCCGTGGCCGGCCATGAGGCCGCCCACCGTCAGGCGCAGTGCCAGGGTTCCGATCGTCACAGGGCCACCTCCGGGGTTGGGGATGGGGCGGATCCGCCCCACGACCGATCATCATTCCCGGGCGGCCGCAGGCGGTGCAAAGGCCGCGGTCCGTAGCATCGAGATGATGCACCCGTCCCTGCCTCTGAGCGGGCTCACCGTCGCCCGGCGGGGGCGGGGGCGGGCCTTCGCCATCGCCGAGTGGCTGCTGGCGGGGCTGGGGGCGGCGGTCTCGGCGTCGGATCCGGATCTGGTTCTGGGGGACAAAGGAACCGCCGTGGCGCCGGCCGGGCCCGCCTGCCGGTGGCACGGGGTGCCGTCGGCGACGGTCGACTACGCCCTCGGGGCGGCGGTGGCCACCGCCGCTCTCGCCGGCTGGCGATCGGGCCGCCGCATCGTCGTGTCGGAGACCGACGTGGCGGTGCAGGTGTTCCTCCCCGAAGTGATGGCCCTGGCCTACTGCTCCCCCGCCGCCCTGGCCGACATGCGCCCGCCGCCGCCCCGGCCGGCTCCGGGGCCGGGATGGGTGCACGCCGACCTGGGGGCGCCCGGCGACCGGGAGGGGTTCGCGGACCTGCTGGGAACGCTGCCCGGCGGCGCCGACGCCGCCTCCGTGGCGGCCGCCGCCCAGGAGTGGCGCCTGCCGGTCTGCGACTACCGGCGCCGGCCCCGCACCGCGGCCCGGCCGCCGATATCGGTGGGCGCCGAGCCGCCGGCGGACGGTTCGCCGGCGGACGGTTCGCCGGCGGACGGTTCGCCGGCGGAGGGTTCGCCGGCCGAGGGGGCCCCGCTGGTGGAGGCCCGGCC
>JAKAXG010000466.1 GCA_021827225.1 Actinomycetes bacterium
TGCTGGTGCTGCGGGCGGGGTTGCACCCCGCTGCGAGCAGCCCCCACCCAGCACGACCAGCGCCGCCGCCACCGCCGCCGACAACCGCCGGGCGGTCGCGGCCGGGGTACTGGCGGCGCTGGCGCCGAGCCGGCGGGCCGCCCGGTTGGACGTGCTCAAGGCGGTGGTATCGGAGTGAGCGAAAACCGCCGGTCACGGGCCAGAATGTGAGGGATGGGATTCTACGAACAGCAGGCGTTGCCCCGCTTGGTCGACGTCGTCCTGGGCGGCAGCGCCTTCGCCCGGGTGCGGGAGCGGGTGGCGTCGGGCCTCGAGGGGGACGTCCTCGAGGTCGGCTTCGGCTCCGGGCGTAACGTGCCCTACTACCCCGACGCCGTGAAGCGGGTCTGGGCCGTGGATCCCGCCGTGACCGGACGCAAGCTGGCCGCGCCCCGGGTGGCGGCCAGTCGAGTCCCGGTCGAGTACGTCGGTCTCGACGGTGAGCAGCTGCCCCTCGAGGATGCCAGCGTCGACAGCGTGCTCACGACCTGGACCCTGTGCACGATTCCCGGCGTGGAAACAGCGCTGGGCGAGATCCACCGGGTGCTGCGTCCAGGGGCAACCCTTCATTTCGTGGAGCACGGGCGGGCCCCGGACCCCCGCGTCGCCCGCTGGCAGGATCGCCTCACGCCCCTGCAGCGGGTCATCGCCGGCGGATGCCACCTCAACCGTCAGATCGACGACCTGGTGGCAGGTGCAGGGTTCGAGGTGGAGCGCCTGGAGAATTTCTCCATGAAGGGCCCGAAGGCGTTCGCTTACATGTTCGAGGGCAGGGCCCGAAGAGGCTGAGCGGGGCCGGTCCCTGCGGCCGAGCCGCTCATGTCGGTGCGCTTGCTGCAGCTGCTGTCATGGTCGACTCGATGCCTGCTTGGAGTCTGCGCAGCACTGTCTGCGCCTGGTCCTGTTCGAGGGCATCCGAGCCACCGAACGCGGCTGCGTCAGCCCGGGCAACGGCGTCGATCAGCTCGTCCGCTATCCGCCGCCCCCGTCGGGTCAGGCCCACCAGCACGGCCCTGCCGTCGCCGGGATGCCGGTTCTTGACCACGAGTCCCTGCTTCTCCAGTTGGGAGACGACGAAGGTGATGCCCCCGGAGGTGACCAGGATGTCCCGATTGAGCTCTGTGAGGGTAAGCCGCTGCGGGGCGTGGCGGGCCAGGGAGGTCAAGACGCCGAGTCCCGACAGCGACACGCCGAAGGACTCGGTGACGGCGCTGTAATAGCGCAGCACCAGATCGCTCAGATGGAGGAGACGTGCGGCCACGGCCTTGACACCCGGGGCCATATCCGGCCGCAGGGCTGCCAGGTCACTGACGAGTCGGTCCACACGGTCTTCCACCGCTTTACCTTAGCACTTGACTATCGGTGCCGGGGGTAGGCCCGGGCGGGCCCCTCCGCAGCCCCGCAGGCTGGATCAGCGGTTCATGTCGAGCAGTTCCCGGAGGGCGTCCTCCCACGGGTCGACCGGATCGGCTCTCTCACCGAGCACCAGGAGAAAGTCCCGCTTCCGCAGACCTGTTGTCCCCACCCTCAGGACGACCCCCAGCTCCGTCGCTCTCGCCACATAGCTCCGGCGGGCAACCTCATCCACTTCACTCCATGCCTCGGGGTGGAGGGTGATCGTTCTCGAAGGCATGACATCGCTCCTCGGGGCGGCGTGAGGGGGTGCCCGCCCCGCCGAGCCGGGTCGCCACACCGGCTCGGCGGGAAGGGTCGATGTGACCCGATCCACCCTACGGGGGCCCGCCTTCATCGGTCAGGGCCGAAAGTCTCTTTACGCCATTCACCCCGCCGGCACGGATTCCGGATCCGCCGGCCACAGGCAGTAAGGTCCGGACAATGGCTGAAGACGCAAGGTCCGCGACCGCCCGCAGCGCCTCGAGAGGCTCCCGTGACCGTCGAGCCCCGGGCAAGGCCCCCGGCATGTCGGCCGAGCACAAGCAGGCGTTGGCGACCGGCCGCGAGGAAGGCCGCGCCGTACGCCAGTACCTCGAGGCCCTCGAAGCGCACAAGCCGAGGCGGGGCCGCAAGCGCAGCGCCGAATCCATCTCCAAGCGGATCGCGGCCATCGACGCCCAGCTGGGAACGGCCGATCCCCTGACCAGGGTCCACCTGGTCCAGGAGCGCCTGGAGCTGGCCGACCAGCTCCGCTCCGTCGGCAGCGGGGACGATCTGGCCGGCTACGAGGAAGCCTTCGTCGAAGTGGCCCGCTCCTACTCGGCCCGCAAGGGTCTCTCCTACACCGCCTGGCGCGAGGTCGGCATCGACCCCAGCGTCTTGAAGCGGGCCGGCATCGCCCGTACCCGGCAGTAGCGCTCCCGGCTCTCAGTTCAGCGCCGGGGCCAGAGCACGCCACGTCGCCAGCGGCAACGGGGATTCGTCGCTCAGAGCCTGGATACACACGTGGTTGGCTCCTGCTTGCAGGTGCTCGTCCACCCGTACCTTGATGGCCGCTTCGTCACCCCAGGCGACCAGGGCGTCGACGAGCCGGTCGCTGCCACCTCCGGCGAAGTCGTCCTCGCCGAAGCCCAAGCGGCGCAGGTTGTTGGCGTAGTTGGGCAGTGCGAGGTAGTGCTCGAGGTGGGCTCGTCCCAGGCGCCGGGCCTCCGAAGCATCGGTTGTCAGCACCACAGCCATCTCGGGAAGAACGAGCGCGTCCGGCCCCAGAGCGGCTCTGGCCGCGGCGGTGTGCTCCACCGTGACGTTGTAGGGATGGGCTCCGGCTGCCCGGGTTCGGGCCAACTCGAGCATCCTGGGGCCGAGGGCGGCCAGCACCCGACGATCCACGGGCAGCGGGTCCGGTCGGGCAGCGTCGACGCCGTCGAGGAAGCTCGACATGGCGGACAGCGGCTTCTTGTAACGGCCCGGTTGGCCGGCATCGATCAGCGGGGCGTGGCTGACGCCGATACCGACGAGGAACCGGTCGCCGTACTCGGAGGTCAGTCGGTGGTGCTGAGCCGCAGTCTCCTCCGGGGTGCGCAGCCACAGGTTCAAGATGCCAGTGGCCACGACGGCCGTCCGCGTGGCTCGCATCAGGGTCTCCACCGAAGCAAAGAGATCACCACCGACGTCGGGGATCCACAAGGCGGTGTAGCCCAACCCGTCGAGCTCGCTCGCCGCGTCGGCGATCTTCCTCACGTCGCCGTAGCGCAGCTGTCCGCTCCAGATGCCTGTTCCCGTGATCGGTCCCATGACAGCAATTAGAGCCGCCGCGACGGGTTCGTCGCCAGGCTTCGGCCACGGCTGGCTGAGGCGGCCCGGACCCCCATGGTTCCGGCAGCTGAACTAGCTTCCGGGGAGCGTCGTTCACACAACCAGGGGGGAACATGGAACCTGCAGAGACGATCTCGGTGCCCCACCTCGGCACCTCCACCATCGGGTACAGGTTGGGCAGGCCCTACGACGCCTCGCTGCCGACGCTGGTCATGGTCAACTCGTTCAGCACCTCCGTGGAGCTGTACCGGCCGCAGTTCGCGGACGAGAAGCTGACGGCCACGGCCAACCTACTGGCGATCGAGCCGTACGGCCACGGCCAGACCCGAGCCGGGTACGCACAGTTCACCTACTGGGACTCGGCCATCGCCGATCTGCAGGTCCTCGACTCGCTGGGCATCGCCGAGGTGTTCGTGCTGGGCACGTCCCAGGGCGGCTGGGTGGCACCCCGCATGGCCATGCTCGCCCCCGGCAGGGTCAAAGGGATCATCCCGCTCGGAACGTCGATGGACTACGAGAGCCAGCGCAGTCGAGACCTGGGATGCTGGGACGGGATCAGCTTCTGCACCCCGGCCATCGAGGCTCTGGCCCACACCGTCGACCAGAACTGGACGGTCCCGCCCGAGCTGGTCGACTCCGTGTTGAAGGAGGGCTTCGGAGACGAAGTTCCTTCCGAGGAGCGGGCGTTCTGGCACACGACCCACCAGAAGAATTACACCGGCGACGCGGGACGTGAGCGGCTCCGGATATGCACCATCAACCTGCGCGACCGCGACGGCCTGCACGGCCGTCTCGACAGCGTGCGATGCCCGGTGCTCTGGATGCAGGGCACGGCCGACACCGTCTACTCCGTCGCCAACGCCGAGGAGGAGATCACACTTTTCGTCAACAGTCCGGACGCCGAACTGCGAGTCGTCGATGGTGGCCGGCACTTCCTCAGCGCCACCCATCCGGACCAGGTGAACGCCGCCACCGTCGAGTTCATCAACAGGTGGAGATAGCTAGCGCCCGCCAGCCTGTTCCCCCTGAGTACCGGTCCATCCGGTGTGGGTAGCGCACCATTCCCACAGCCGGGCCTGGTCGCGGGCGTTGTCGGCGGAGCGGGTCCAGGGGAGCTTGTACTCGCTGCGGGGCTGCCGGTCGAGCCAGAACCGGCCCGACGTCTGCACCGCCTCAGGTGCTTGCGAGAGCCAGACGAGGGTGTCGACGCCCTGCTGGGGGCTTCGCAGT
>JAKAXG010000467.1 GCA_021827225.1 Actinomycetes bacterium
CCGGCACCTACGGGTCGCGTCCGGGCTCGCTCGCCGGCTCGGCGCCGACCGGAACGACTACGGAACCGAGTTCGGCCCCACCAACGTCGCCCTGCACCAGGTTGCGGTGGAGGTGGAGCTGGGCAACGCGGCCGAGGCTCTGCGACTGGCTGGGAAGGTTCGCCCATCTGGGCTATCGGCCGAGCGCCAAGCCCGGTTCCTGGTCGACGTGGCCCGAGCCCACACTCAACGGCGGCAGGTCCCTCAAGCCATTGCGGCTTTAACTGAGGCCGAGACGATCGCTCCGGCGGAGGTAGCGGACTCCCGCCTGGTGCGGGAGATCCTCGACGACCTCGAGCACCTGGTGCACGGGCGCAGTGTCCCGGGGCTTCGTCCGCTGAGACGCAAGACGACCCACAAATAGCCGCAACACGGCTGTGAGTCGCAGTCTCCCCCAGTGACGGATAGGCGACGTGCTCTTACGGTCAGCCACGGGTCAGCGCACGGCGCGCCGGCCCGGACTGACACAAGGAGACCCCACCGTGAAACTGCCTATCGACACCACCCGAATCACCTTCATCGCCGCCTCCGCACCTGAGCCGGTCGTCGACTTCGAGACCAAGGCGGCCAAGGTCGACGAGTCAGGCCAGCCCGTCTACGGGCTGCAGGTGGTAGCTCTGTCCGAGGGTGGCGCTGAGGTCATCTCGGTCAAGGTGAGCGGAGAGCCCAAGGGCATCACCCAGGGATCGGCCCTCAAGCTGATGGATCTCACCGCCCAGTCGTGGGCGATGGGTGACCGCTCGGGCATCGCCTTCCGAGCCAACCGCATCGAGCCGGCCGGCACGGCCCGGTCCGCCTCGTAGAGACGAGCTCTCGATGAGATTCAAGACCGGAGTCATCATCATCCTGGTCGTCGCTCTCTTCCCTGCTCTGGCTACCGGCGTGGCCGAGCAGATCGTCCGGGCGGCACTCCAGGCGATCGGCAATCTCGTCGGGGGTTCCAGTGGCTAGCCGCGAGGGGGTGGTCGAGACATTGCTCTCGGCCACCCTCGGGCTGGCGTGGAGCTTCCGGGTCGAGCTGACAGCGATCGCAGCCCTGGCATCCGCTTCGATAGCAGCAGTCAGGTACCTCGGTCCGGTTGCCGGGTCACTTGCCGTAGCCGTCCCACTCGCCGCACTTGCGGCCTGGCCGAGGGGCCGGCGCTGGACCTGGCAGAAGCTGCGCCACGCCAGCATCCGCCGCCGCTACCTGGCCGCCGTGCGAGTCGCCGGGTTCGACCGGCTGAAGCTGAACCGCGCTCCCTCCGTGATCAAGGTTCGTGACACCCCAGCCGGCTACAGCATCCAGGTTCGCCTACCGGCCGGCACATCCTCCACCGACTTGGACAACACCGCCGAGGTAACCGCAGCAGCCATGGGCGTCTCAGACATCAGAGTGGCCCGCGACCCTCACCGCGCCTCGCTGGCCACCGTATCGGTCGTGCAACGCGACGCCCTGTCCGGACCGCCCCTCGCCTGGCCGCTGGCCACATCACGATGGTGGTCCCTGTGGGAGCCGATCCCTGTCGGGCTGGACGAGAACGGCGACACGGTGGCGGTCTCGCTGCCCGAACACAACGTCCTTCTCGGAGGTGAACCCGGCGCCGGCAAATCCGCCGCCTTGTCCCTGCTGGTCGCGGCATCCGCCCTCGATCCGACAGTGACGCTCTGGCTGCTCGACGGGAAGCGGGTGGAGCTGGCCGCCTGGGAACCGTGCGCCACCCGGCTCGTCGGCCCGGACCTGGCCGAGGCGATCGACGTACTCGACCACCTCCGGACCGAGATGGACACCCGCTACGCCCAGCTCCTGGCATGGAAGAGACGCAAGGTCTCCCCCGAAGACGGGCTTGGCCTGCACGTCGTTGTCGTCGACGAACTGGCCCTCTACCTCGCCACCGGCGACCGCAAGACCAGAGACCGCCTGGCCGAATCCCTCCGGGACCTAATCGCCAGAGGCAGAGCAGCCGGGGTGATCGTGCTCGCCGCCACCCAACGCCCCTCCTCGGACATCGTCCCCACCAGCGTCAGGGATCTGTTCGGGTTCCGCTGGGCCCTGCGCTGCGCCACCCGCGACTCCTCCGACACCATCCTCGGCGCCGGGTGGGCCGCCGAAGGCTACTCCGCATCCGACATCGACCCGGCCAACCGGGGAGTCGGCTACCTGCTCCACGAAGGCGGAACCCCGCTACGGATGCGCTCCGCCTACCTCGACGACCCGACCCTGAACGCCATCGCCGCCCGGGCCGCAACGATCCGAGGAAACGGTGCGACATGACGGGCCGGGACGACCATCACGAGGTAGCAGAGATCCTGGACCGGGCTTCGGATCCGGAGCAGTTCGACGCCTGGCGACAACGGGCCAGAGCGACCGGATGGTGCGCCAACCCCGTCCGGCTCGTCGGGGCCACCAAGAGGATTGACGGCGCCACCGGCGAGGTCGTAGGCGTGTTCCGAAGCGACGAGCTACCCGACCGGGTGCTGCTCAAAGCGTGCGGTCACCGACGAGCCACCATCTGCCCCACCTGCTCCGCCACCTACCAGGCCGACGCCTACCAGCTCGTCGCCGCCGGGCTGCGAGGAGGCAAGGGGATCCCCGAAACCGTCGGCGAGCATCCCATGCTCTTCCTGACCCTCACCGCCCCCAGCTTCGGTGCCGTCCACGCCATCCGCCAACATCACGGACGAGAGGTGCGCTGCCAGATCGCCCGGGGTAGATGCCCTCACGGTCGCCCCCGCCGCTGCGACTCAACCCACCGGCCCGACGACCAGCGGCTGGGACAACCCATCTGCGCCGCGTGCTTCGACTACCGGGGGGCGGTCATCTGGAATGCCAGCGTCGGCGAACTGTGGAGGCGAACCACGATCGCCGTGCAACGCCAGCTCGCCACCCGAGCCGGGCTGTCGAGAAGGCAGCTCCGCGAAGCGGTCCGGATCAGCTACGCCAAGGTGGTCGAGTACCAGCGGCGCGGCCTGGTCCACGTGCACACCGTCGTCCGCCTCGACGACGCGGCCGACCCAGGCGAGATGCCCGACGGGCGATTGGACCTCACCCTGCTGACCGATGCCGTCACCGCCGCCATCCCGGGCGTCAGGTGCCCATCCCCCGACATCAGTGTTCTCCCCGGGCCGATCCGCTGGGGAGCCCAGCTCGACGTCCACCCGATCAGCCCCGACGGGACAGTACCCAAATCCGTGGCTGGATACCTGGCCAAGTACGCCACCAAGTCCACCGACCCCGCCGGCGTTCTCGACCACCGCCTCCGGGCCGGCGACCTCGACCGCCTCGACCAGAAGCTGTCGCCGCATATGGCCCGCATGGTCCGCACCGCGTGGGAGCTCGGCGCCCTCCCCCAGCTCGAACATCTCCGGCTACGGGCGTGGGCCCACACCCTGGGCTTCCGCGGCCACTGGCTCACCAAGAGCCGCTGCTACTCGACGACGTTCGCCTCCCTGCGGGCTGCCCGCCAGCAGTGGCACCTCGACCACGGCCCGGTGGAGCACTCCGCCGCCGACATAACCATGGGCCAGTGGTCGTACTCCGGCCGGGGATGGGCCAACGAAGGCGACGCCTGGCTGGCCAGGACCGCCGCCGAGGGCTCGATGACCGCGCGCCGAGTCGCCCGCTGGGAACTGGCCGGCGAGGGCGCAAGATCCGATGGCCGCGGCTGACACCCGAACCGCCGGAGCCACCCGACCGGGACGCAAGCGACCCCCCGCGGGCAGAGGCGACATCAAACGGAGCGGGACGAACCAACCAGGACCAAGGCGGGGCTCCGAGCACACTCAGAGCCGCGCCAACGACGACCGGCCTTGCCGTCCAGCCGCCGACTGCTCCACCGCTACCGGAGACAGCCAGACCGAGGGTGGGACCGGCCTGGTCCTCGACCTTCCGGAGGGATGGCGGCCACCGACACAGGCCGCCAGTACCCTCCTACAGGTGCTCCTCGCCGTTCACAGCCGCCGGCGCAACCCAGACGGGCCATGAGGTTCGCCTTCCTCGGCCGGGTCTCCACCGAGGACGCCCAGGACCCCGAGGCGTCCCGGGGATGGCAGCTGCGCCGGGCCCGGTCGCTCATCGAGCCTCGGGGCGGGGTGATCGTGGCCGAGTTCTTCGATATCGGCCAGTCCCGCTCCCTTCCGTGGTCACGCCGGCCCGAAGCCGCCCGGCTGCTCGCCGCCCTCAAGAACCATGACCGGGGTTTCGAGGCGGTCGTCATAGGCGAGCCGCAGCGGGCGTTCTACGGGAACCAGTTCAGCCTCACCTTCCCGGTGTTCATCCACTACGGAGTGTCCCTGTGGGTGCCCGAGGTCGGAGGCGCCGTCGACCCCGGCTCCGAAGCCCACGACATGCTCATGAACCTCTTCGGCGGCATGAGCAAAGGCGAGCGGGCCCGGGTCCAGATCCGGGTGCGGGCCGCCATGCACGACCTGGCCGAGCGCTCCGACCGGTTCCTG
>JAKAXG010000468.1 GCA_021827225.1 Actinomycetes bacterium
AGCAGGCCCCGCCAGTCCCGGTACTGCCACCCGGACGTGCCGATGATCACCGCCACGGCGTCACCGGATCGGGCCCGGACACGGCCGGGCTCAGGATCGGGCCAGCCGGGCCGCCGACTCCACCATGACGGCGTGTACGAACGCCTGGGGCAGGTTGCCGCGCATCTGGTGCTCGGTGACGTCGTACTCCTCCGAGTAGAGCATGGGGGGCCCGCACGACCCCTTGGTCCGCTCCCACCACCGCAGCGCCTCCTCCCGCTCGCCCTGCTGGGCCAGGGCCATCGACATCAGGAACCCGCACAGGCTGAACGACCCCTCGGCGTCACCGAGCGCGCCCGAGCCCTGACGGAAACGGTAGGCGTAGCCGTCCTCCACCAGGTCCCGCTGGTAGGCCCGCAGGGTGGCCACCGTGCGGGGATCGTCAGCGGGCAGCGCCCCCCGCAGCGGCGGGAACAGCAGTGCCCCGTCGAGCCCGTCGTCGTCGGGGGATCTCATCCAGTGCCCGTCGGCGTGCACCGCGGCAGCCGCCGTGTCGGCCACGATGCGGTCCGCCAGGGCCAGCATCTCCACTGCGCTGCGGCCGCCCGGCAGGACCGACGCCAGGGCCTTGAGCCCGGCCGCGGCGGTGAGGCGGCTGTGGGTCCATGGCCGGTTGTCGATCTCCCAGATACCGGCGTCGGGCTCCTGCCAGCGCTCCACTATGGCCGCCGCCGCCACCTCCGCCGCCTTGAGGCCCTCGCTGTCGAGCACCCCGCAGCGCTCGGCCTGGGCCAGCAGGAGCAGCGACTCACCGAAGGCGTCCAGCTGGAACTGCTGGTTGACCCAGTTGCCGACCCGGTCGAACCCGCCGGGATAGCCGGGCAGGCCCAGGTCGTGCTGGTCGGGGACGGGGCCGCCGGCGGCGGTGTAGGCCGGGGCCAGCCGGGATCCGTGCTCGAGCAGCCGGGCCCCCACGAAACGCACGGCGTCGGAGAGCAGCCGGGTGTCACCGGCCGCCGCCGCGGCCTGCCCGGCGTAGCACTGGTCGCGGATCCACACGAAGCGGTAGTCGTAGTTGCGGCCCTGCTCGGCCCGCTCCGGCAGGCTGGTGGTGGCGGCGGCCACCATGCCCCCGCTCGAGCCGGTCAGCCCTCTCAGCACGGCGTAGGACTGCTGGGTGTCGGCCGGGCTCAGACAGGCCGACAGTTCCGGCACCGCCGACTGCCAGGCCGCCTTGGTCGCCCGCCAGGCGTCGTCGGCGTCGACGGGGTCCTCGTCCAGCGGCCGGGCGGCCATCTCGAGGACCAGGTCGTGGTGGGTGCCGGCGGGCACGGTCAGCTCCATGGTCAGCCGCCGGCGGGTGCGTCCGGGGGACGGCCGGGCCGGCCCGCCGCCCTGCCACCGGATCCGCAGGTCCCCGGTCCGCCCGGTCCAGACCCCGGCCTCGCGGGACAGGTCGCGGAGCGGCTCGGCCCCGTAACCGGCGCGGGGCTCCAGCTCCACCCGGACGTGGGCGTCGCAGTCGAGGGCGATGACCCGCCGCAGCAGCACCACCCGGTCCCGCTCCCCCGGGAAGGCCAGCGCCTCCCGGCACTCGACGATGCCGTCCTCGGTGACCCACCTGCTGCGCCAGATGAGGCTGCCCTGCTCGTAGTAGCCGCCCCAGACGTAGCGGCCGGCGGGGGTGACGGCGTAGGCGCCGGCGCCGCCGATCAGCGAGGAGAAAACCGACCCGCTGTCCCACACCGGCGCGCACATCCACGAGACGTCGCCGCGGGGGCCGATGAGGGCGCCCCGCTCGCCGTCGGCCACCAGCGCGTACTCGCGCAGTACGTGGGGCGGGAACTCCAGCTCCGGGCCGGTCATTCGGGGCTTTCTCCCCCGGGACCGCCGGCTGAGCTCTCGGCGGAGGCGGCGGTGAAGGCCAGCCCGGCGGAGACGAGGGCGGGCCGCCGGTAGCGGGGCACGAACGCGGCGGCCGCCACCATGCTGGCCGCGTGCAGGAGGTCGACCAGCGCCCCGGCGCGCAGCGCCGTGCGCTCGTCGCGCTGGCGGTTCCTCCTCACCCACTCGAGGGCGGCGGCCTGGGCCAGCATGCGGCCGCCGAGCAGCCGGACGATCCAGGGGGGAGGGGCGTCGCCCCCCACGGCCGACCACCTCGAGGCGCGACCCGGCACCACGGCCAGGATCACGCCGCCGACACCCTGTCCGACGGTTAGAGCAGATGCCATCCTCACCTGGTACTTCTTCCCCTTTCGTTCACCGTTAAGCGGGGGGCCGCCCGGGTAGCCCGCACGCATGACCGTCACCGATTCCGGAACCAGCATCATTGAGCTGATTGTGAGAGATCACGGGTCCGTGAAGGCCCTGCTCAACCGCTTCGACGGCCTGGCCGCCGGGCAGCGCCAGGACTACTTCTGCGAGGTGGTCCACGAGCTGATCCGCCACGAGGTGGCCGAGGAGCTGGTCCTCTACCCGGCGTTGCGGGCCGACGCCCGCCAGGGCGGCGCCCAGGCCGATCTGCGCATCGGAGAGCAGTCGAAGGCGGAGCAGATGCTGAGCGACATGCAGGACCTGGACCCCGGCTCCGAGGAGTTCACCGCCCGGTTCCTGCAGCTTCGCGAGGCGGTGCTGGAGCACGCCGCGGCCGAGGAGGACTCCACCCTGCCCCTGCTCGGCGAGGCCGAGACCCCCCAGAAGCTGCGGGACCTGGGCAGCCGCTACGAGCGGGCCAGGGCCAGCGCGCCCACGCACCCCCACCCCCACTCCTCCGACACCCCGCCGGCGAACCGGATCCTCGGCCCGGTGGCGGCGGTGGTCGACCGGGCGCGCCACGCCATGTCCAAGGGCTGACCGGCGCCGGCAGCGACGCGGCGCCGGCGGAGTCGGCTCTGGTGACGGAAATCCACGTGGCAGGTGGAAAGATGTCACCAGAGGGGGTGAGGTGTCACCAAAGGTCGGACAAAACGGGCGGGTCGGCGGCGACCCGGCCGTCAGCGATCGGACAAAAGGGGCGGGCCGGCGGCGACCCGGCCGTCAGCGGTCGGCGAGGAGGGACTCGAGCTTGGCGATCCGGGCGTCGAGGTCGGCCAGGAAGGTGTCGAGGGCGGCCCGCTTGGTGTGGACCGTCTGGCGCAGCTCGCAGGCCAGACCGAGCGACTCCCGGAGGAGCCGCCGGCGCTCGGCGGCATCGGTGCCCTTGTCGAAGTAGGCGGCGCGGATCTCGGCGGTCCGGTCCTCGTTGCGCAGGACGTGGGCGATCTCGTCCAGGTTCAGCCCGAGGAGGGTCTGCAGCTCCCGTATCCGCGCCACCCGCTCCAGGTCGCGCTGGGAGTAGCGCCGCATGCCGCCCTTGGTGTGCGCCGACGGCTCCAGCAGGCCCAGCTGCTGGTAGTAGCGCAGGGCCCGCTCGGTGACCCCGGCCTGGGCGGCGGCGGCGCCGATGCTGAGCAGCCGCTCCTTGTCCCCGTCACAGACCGTCGAGGGATCGTCGGTCGTCTCGCCGCCCGATACCGTGCTCTCCGGTGCCGGGGCGGGCACCGGGTTGGTCACCCGTTCGCCCCGGCGATGTCGACCTCCTCCAGGCCGGTCGCCTCGGCGGAGCCGCGGGCTCCCTCGGCCAGCTCGTCGAGGATGGGCTTGGTGGAGTGGATGTAGCGGCGGCCCCGCATGGCGGAGGCCACCATGGCGACCACCGTGGCGCCGGCGGCGAAGTCGAACGCCAGGTGCAGGCCGTTGGCGAACGACTGCTCGATGAGGTGCGGGAAGAACGAGCGCCCGGTCACGTAGGCGGCCTGGTGGGCGCTGAGGTGGGACAGCCCGACCGGGCCGAGGAGCTGCTGGACCGGGTTGTAGCCGAGGAACGCCGAGAACAGGCTGCCGATGGGAGGCTCGCTGGCCACCCGGTGGGCGGACACCGGGTCCACCCCGGCGGCGGTCAGGCCGGCGTAGAGGTGGGTGGGCAGCGAGGCGGCCAGGCCCAGCGTCACGATGGTGAAGAACAGCCCCATCGACAGCACCTGTGCCGAGTTCTGGAAGGTGTTCAGCATGCCGGCGCCCACGCCGCGCTGATCGGGCGGGAGGCTGTTCATGACCGAGGCCTGGTTGGGGGTGAAGAACAGGCCCATGCCCAGGGCGAACAGCAGCATCAGGGCGGCGAAGGGCAGGTACGAGAAGTTCATGGGGAGGGTCTCGAGGAGCAGGAAGCTCGCCGCCGAGCCGGCCAGGCCGACCGTCGACAACGTCCGGGCGCCGTAGCGGTCGGACAGGATGCCGGCCAGCGGCCCCACCAGGAGGAAGCCCACGGTGAGGGGGATCATGTAGATGCCGGCCCACAGCGGCGTCTGTTCGAAGCTGTAGCCGTGCTGCGGCAGCCAGATGCCCTGCAACCAGATGATGAGCATGAACTGCAGGCCGCCCCGCCCGAGGCCGGCGAGCATCCCGGAGACCGATCCCGCCCAGAACGGCCGGATCCGGAACAGCTCAGATCGG
>JAKAXG010000469.1 GCA_021827225.1 Actinomycetes bacterium
GGCTGTTCCCCCACCACGGTACCGCCTCGCCGGCCGGCCGGGGCGAACCTGCGTCCGGGCGCCGGCGGCGGAGGCCCCCGGGCCCTAGCGGAGGGGGTCGATGCCGGGGGGCCAGCCCATCTGCTGTCCGCCGAGGACGTGCATGTGCAGATGGGGGACGCTGTTGAGGGCGTGCTCACCCACGTTGAACACCAGGCGGTAGCCGCCGTCGGCGATGCCCATGGCGGCCGCGCCGGCCCGGGCGGTGGAGAACATCTCGGTCACGATCTCCCCGTGCTCGGGCGCCACCTCGGCGGCGTTGGTGATGTGGGTCCGGGGGATCACCAGGAAATGGACCGGGGCGGCGGGGTTGATGTCGTGGAAGGCGTAGGTCCGCTCCCCCGACAGCACCTCCTTGGAGGGCACGTCGCCGGCCAGGATCTTGCAGAACAGGCAGTCAGCCATCGACGCGAAGCTACCCTCGGCGCCGTGGCAGAGCCAGAGCCGCCCGGGTCGTCGCCTCCTGGGGGCGGGCTGCCGCCCGGAGGCGGAGCGCCGCCCGGAGGCGGAGCGCCGCCGGGAGACGGGACGCCGCCCGGAGACGGGACGCCGCCCGGAGACGGGACGCCGCCCGGAGGCGGGACGCCGCCCGGAGACGGGACGCCGCCCGGAGGCGGGACGCCGCCCGGAGACGGGACGCCGCCCGGAGGCGGGACGCCGCCCGGAGGCGGGACGCCGCCCGGAGACGGGACGCCGCCCGGAGGCGGGACGCCGCCCGGAGGCGGGACGCCGCCCGGAGGCGGGACGCCGCCCGGAGGCGGGACGCCGCCCGGAGGCGGTTCGGCCACCCCGGCGGGCGGGCCGGGTGGGGAGCTCTTCGCCGAGGCCGAGTTCCTCGACGCCCTCAGCGGGTGGGCCGCCGGCCAGCGGGTGGCCGGCGCCGCCTCGGCCCGGTCGAGGCAGCGCTTCCTCAGCCAGGCGGCCGCCGGTTCGGCCACCCTCACCGGGGTGCTGGTGGATCTGGCCGAGCGGGCGGCTGAGGTGGTCCTCTCCATGGGGGCCGGCCTCGACGGCGGCCCCTACCCGCCGGCCCAGGCCGGCCCCGTGGCCGGCGGCCGTCTCGGCGGGCGCCTGGTGGGGGTCGGGCGCGACTTCTGCGTGCTCGAGCAGGGCAACGGCCGGCCGGCGGTGGTGCGCACCTCCGCCCTGACGGCGGTATGGCCGTTGGAGGGCCCGGCCGGACCCGGCGGGTCGGCGCCGGCGGGGGCCGGCGGGTCGATGCCGGCCGGCGGACAGAGTGCCGGGGCCGGCCTGCCGGCCGGGGCCCGTACGAGCCCACTGTCGCTGTCGTTCACCGCCGTCCTCGACGATCTGGCCTCCGAGCGGGCGTTGGTGGCGGCCTACACGCCGGCAGGCCGGATCGACGGTGAGTTGTGGGCGGTCGGCGAGGATCTGGTGACGCTACGGGTGCGTGCCGGTGGCGGGCCCAGACGGCTGGTCCATGTCGCCGCTACGGCGATCCTCTGGTGCGAGCTGCGCTAGAACTCGCCCTCTTCCGGTTCGGGATCACCGTTGCGCTCGACGGCCATGGAGCGCGCCTCGCGCGGTTTGGGCTCGGGATACAGGTGCTCGAGCGTCCCGGGCTCGATCCGCATCCGCGAGATGAAGTCGTCGACGTCCGAGGCCTGGACCCGGATCACCCGACCCATCTTGTAGGCAGGGAGCTGCCCCTCGTCAATGAAGCGGTAAAGGGTCCGAAGCGTCACCCCGAGCCGCTCACAGGCCTCACGCGTGCCCATCCACTGGATCGGATCGCTCATGTGGCCATCATAACGGCCCAACAGCCAAGTCAGTAGGATCTCGTTGACTTTCATGAGCGGCCCGGGCGCGCTCGAGCGCCGGCCTCTCGGCCGGTCCTGCCCGTTGTCCTGTTGAGCGGGGGATTCGCGGGGGCGATCCCCGACTCCCATGCGGACCTCTCGGCGGCCGAGAGGTGGATCTTCCCCCCACTGGACGGAAAGATTCACCTTTGGCTGCCAGGCCAGCCGATCGGCTCCCGGGGGAACCTCCCCTTTGGGCCAACTATGGCGGTTTCGGCCATGGACATGCCGGTGGGTTCTCGTTAGATTTCATGTGTGGCGTGGAGGCGGCCATCGGGGCGGCAGGAGGGGCTGAGCCGCTCCGCCGTGCGGCTTCCGACCGGCCCGTCCCGGCCGGACGCCGGCTTGTCCGCACCGCCGTCGGCGGCCGGGCCGCCGGCGCCGCCGGCCGGTGTCATCGGCCCCCGGCCCGCCGGGGTGCCCCGGGGGCGGGCGATCCTGGGCGGGTTCCTGATCGCCGCCGCGGCCGTGCTCGTCTTCACCGGCGTGGTGTCCACCCGCAGCCATGCCGTGGGCTACGTGGTGGCGGCCCGGCCCCTGGCCGCCGGCACCATCATCGGCCCGGGAGACACCGCCACCGCGTCCATCGACCTGCCCGGGCCGACCGGCAGTTCGGCGTTCCGCAACAGCGGGGTGGTGATCGGGCGGACCCTCGCGGTGGCGGTCTCCCCCGGGCAGTTGATCCAGTCCAGCATGCTGGCCCCGGCCGGCGGGTCGGCCACGCTGCGGCCGGTGAGCATCACGGTGGACAGCGCGTCGCTCGCCGGGTTGTCCTCCGGCAACCCGGTGGACGTGCTGGCCTCGCCCTCCGGCGGCGCCGGCGGCACCGGCGGGGCCGGCAACCCGAGCGGCACGCCCGGCACGGGCGGCACCGGCGCGAGCGCGGGCACGCCCGGCACGAGCGGCGCCGGCCCGACAGGCACGAGCGGCGCCGGCGCGAGCGAGGTCACGGTGGTCCTGCGGGGCGCCGCCCTGCTCTCGATCAGCCGGCCGAACTCGGGCATCGCCCCGAT
Organism: Actinomycetes bacterium; assembly: GCA_021827225.1. Next base: position 2,873 of record JAKAXG010000469.1, read on the forward strand.
CTCGGGGTCAGCCACGGTGGTCACCCTCGGGGTCGCCACCCTGCAGGAGGCGGAGATGCTGGTCCAGGCCGCCCAGTCGGGCACGGTCATCCTGGTCCAGGCCGCCCCCTCGGACGGAGTCGGGCCCGGCCCCGGTCCGGCCGGCTGACGCCGTGAACGCCGACCGCTACGTCATCCTCGGCCTGGCCCCCGCCCGGGCGGCGTGGTTCGACGCCGTAGCCCAGTGGACCATGTCGGCCTCGATCGCCGCCGAGTTCGTCAAGTGCATATCCGCCGAGGAGGTGAGAAGCCGGCTCTCGTCGGGACGCACCCACTCGGCCCTCATCGTCGACGCCTCAGCACCGGGATTCGACCGGGACCTGGTCGACGCGGCCAACGGTCGCTCGACGCCCGTCATCGTGGTCAGCGCGGGACGGCAACCGGCCGGATGGGCGCGCGACCTGGGTTGCACTGCGGAGTTGCCGAGTGGCTTCTCCCGGGACGACCTGCTGGAGGTGCTGGGGTCGTGCTGCTCCCCGGTGGGGCGGGGTGCCACGCTGCCGCCGCTCATCGACGACTTCGCCGGGCCGCTGTGGGAGGCCCAGATGTTCGCGGTGTGCGGCCCCGGGGGGACAGGAGCGTCGGTGGTCGCCATCGCACTGGCCCAGGGGCTGGCCGGCGACGCCCGGTACGCCCGGCGGGTGCTGCTCGCCGACCTGGCCCGCCGGGCGGACCAGGCCATGCTGCACGACAGCCCCCATCTCGGTCCGGGATTGCAGGAGATGGTGGAAGCCCACCGCCTGAACCGGCCCGCGTCCGAGGAGATCGCCAGGATGACCTTCGAGGTGCCAAGACGCGGCTACCGGTTGCTGCTCGGGCTCCGCCAGCCCGAGGCGTGGGCCGTCCTCCGGCCCCGGGCGATCGACGCCACCCTCTCCGGGCTGCGGCGCAACTTCCAGGCGGTGGTGGCCGACGTGACCGGCGACGTCGAGGGAGAGGCCGAGAGCGGTTCGGCCGAGGTGGAGGAACGCAACCATCTGGCCCGGGCGGCCACCTCGACCGCCACCCTAACCGTGGTGGTCGGCTCCCCCGGCCTCAAAGGCGTTCACTCCCTGGCCCGGCTCGTCCGCGAGCTGGTCCGGGCCGGCGTCTCCGCCGAGCGCATCGTGGCCGTGATCAACCGGTCGCCCCGCCATCCCCGGGCCCGGGCAGAGTCCGCCCGGGCGCTGGCCGATCTCCTCAACGGATCCGGAATCACGCTTCCCCTGGCCGGTCCCCTGCACCTGCCGGAGCGCAAGATCGAAGACGCCGTCCGCGACACCGCCCCTCTGCCGGCGTCACTGGTCGACCCGTTGACCCGGGCGGTCCAGCGACTGGCCGACGGGGTCGCCGATGCGGAGCCGCCCGCCGTCACCGCCGAGAGGGTGGCGCCGGGTTCGCTGGGCTCCTGGTCCGACGCCGAGTACGGGAGCGGGGCGCAGTAGCGGCGCGGCCCGCCGGCTCCGGGGACCCACCGGGCGGGGCGGAGCCGCGGCCGGCCCCGGCTCGTAGCAGGCTCAGAACAGGGTCAGGCGGTCCGGGGCCATGCCCCTCAGCTCGTCGTAGTCCACCTCGACG
>JAKAXG010000470.1 GCA_021827225.1 Actinomycetes bacterium
CGGTCTCGCCGGCGCGGATCATGGATATGTAGAGCCGGCTGAACTGCTTGGGGTGGCGGTTCAGCGCCTGCGAGAGGGACGACCCCGACTCGATGTCGTTGCGCACCTGGTCGATGACGCCCTTGAAGTAGGCGTTGCTGGTCTGCGACGACAGGATGGCCAGGCTGCGCAGCAGCGTCAGGCCGGCGTTGATCATCGTGGCGAACTGGCGGCTGAACACGGAGATCTCGTTCAGCTTCACCCGGTTGGATATCCCCGGAATGGGGATCTCCCGCTTGATTCCCGGGCCGGCCTTCTTGTCGATCGCTATGGGCACATATCCCATCTGGCGGAGCCGGTTGGCGACCAGAGCGGTGTTGTCGGCGTCGAGCGATCCGGTGAGGATCTTCCCCGACTTGTCCCGGACCTTGTAGGCGTAGGTGGTGGGCATCAGCGGGCTCCTGCCACCAGGCGGCGGAGGTCGTCCTCGTGGTGGCACCGCTCCAGGGCCACGTCGAGCGAGACCGAGGAGGAGCGGACCAACTCCGCCAGCGACTGGTCCATGGTCTGCATTCCGTACTTACCTCCGCCCTGCATGGCGCTGTAGATCTGGTGGACCTTCCCCTCGCGGATCAGGTTGCGGACGGCCGGCGTGGCTATCAGCACCTCGCAGGCCACGGCCCGTCCCCGGCCCGTGGCTCGGGGAAGCAGCTGCTGGGTGACGACCGCCTGGAGGGCGGAGGCCAGCTGGACCCGGATCTGCTGCTGCTGGTGGGAGGGGAACACGTCGATCACCCGGTCGATCGACTGGGGGGCGTCCTGGGTGTGGAGGGTGCCGAACACCAGGTGGCCGGTCTCCGCTGCGGTGAGGGCGGTGGAGATGGTCTCCAGGTCCCGCATTTCACCGACCAGGATGACATCGGGGTCCTGGCGCAGGACGTGCTTGAGGGCCTCGGCGAAGGATCTGGTGTCCTCCCCCACCTCCCGCTGGTTCACCACGCAGCGCTTGTGGGAGTGGACGAACTCGATGGGGTCCTCCACCGTCATGATGTGCAGAGGCTGGGTGGAGTTGATGATGTCGACGATCGACGCCAGGGTCGTCGACTTGCCGGAGCCGGTGGGACCGGTGACCAGCACCAGTCCCCGCGGCAGGTTCGCCAGGCTGCCGACCACCGCCGGCACACCGAGCTTCTCGAGCGGCACGATCTTGAACGGGATGGCCCGCAGGACGGCCCCCACCGAGTCCCTCTGCACGAACACGTTGAGCCGGAAGCGCCCGACGTTCGGTACCGAGTGGGACGTGTCGAGCTCCAGCTCGCCCTCGAACTTCTCCCGCTGGCGCTGGCTGAGAACGGCGTAGATCATGCGCCGGAGCTCCGAGGGGGTGAGGGCCTCGTAGCCGTCCATGGGGCGCAGTGCCCCGTCGATGCGCACGCAGGGGGGCAGCCCGGCGCTCAGGTGCAGGTCCGACGCCCCCATGTCCACCATCTCCTCGAGGAGGGCGTTCAGGTGGACCTCGCTAACCGGGATGGCGTCGCCGTCGGTCTCGGGCACTGTCGGCTTGTCCTCGACCCCGTAGAGGACCTCGATGGCCAGCGAGATGTCCGAGGTGGACGCCAGGACCGGGCGGATGACCCAGCCGGTGTCGGAGCTGATCTGGTTGACCGAGTCCTGGTCGGTGGGGTTCTCCATGGCCACGGTCAGCTCGTTGCCGCTCATCCCGACCGCCACCGCCCGGAGCTTCTGGCACATGGCCACCGGCAGCATCCCGCCCAGGATGGCGGGGATGGGTTCGGTGTTCGGGTCCCACATCGGGATGCCCAGCTGGTCGGCCACGGCCGCTACCAGGTCCCGCTCGGAGACCATCCCCTCCGACGCCAAGAGCTTGGCCAGCGGCACGCCGGTCTGGCCCTCCCGGACGAGCATCTCCTCCATCACGTCCTTGGAGAGAACCTTGCGGGTGACGAGGAACTCACCTATCGCCCTGGAAGTGGGGATCATGCGAAACCTTTCGGTATGAGCCGATCGGGGCTGAAGCGGAAGCGGAAACCGGACCGGGGCCGTAGCCTCAGGCGATCACCCGCAGGATCTCCTCGACGGAGGTCATGCCCTCGGCGACCTCGACCATGCCGGCCTGGCGGAGGGTCAGCATCCCCTGGCCGATGGCGATCTTGCGGATCTCGTCGGTGTGCCCCCGCTCCACGATCAGCCGCTCGATCTCCTCGGAAACCTGCAGCACCTCGTGGACGGCGAACCGGCCGTGGTATCCGGTACCGCCGCACGCCCCGCACCCCTTCGACCGGTACAGGTGGAAGTCGGAGCCCGTCCCGCCCAGGGTCTCGAAGTCCCAGCCCAGGCTCGCCAGCTCGGCATGCTCGGGTCGGTACGCCTCCTTGCAGCGCTGGCACAGGCGGCGGGCGAGTCGCTGGGCGACTATGCAGTCGATGGCGCTGCCCACCAGGAACGGCTCGACGCCCATCTCCACCAGCCGGCTCGGGGTGGACGCAGCGTCGTTGGTGTGGAGGGTGCTGAGCACGAGGTGGCCGGTGAGGGCCGCCTCGATGGCGATCACGGCCGTCTCCCGGTCCCGGATCTCACCCACCAGCACGACGTCGGGGTCCGAACGCAGGATGCTGCGCAGCGCGGCGGCGAAGGTCATGCCGGCCTTGGCGTTGACCTGCACCTGATTGATTCCGGGGAGCTGGTATTCGACCGGGTCCTCGACGGTGATGACGTTCTTGGTCTCGTCGTTGACGATGTTGAGCGTGGCGTAGAGGGTGGTGGACTTGCCGGAGCCGGTAGGCCCGGTCACCAGGATGGTGCCGTACGGCTTTCGGAAGGACTCCTCGTAGCGGGCCATGTTCTCCGGCAGGAACCCCAGGTCCGAAAGGCGCAGCAGGGCGGTCGACTTGTCCAGGACGCGCATGACGACCTTCTCGCCGTGGACCGTAGGCAGGGTGGCGACCCTCAGGTCCACCTCCCGGCCGTTGATGACGGTGTTGATCCGGCCGTCCTGGGGGATGCGGCGCTCGGCGATGTTGATGTCGGCCATGACCTTGAGGCGGCTGACGATCCCGGACTGGATGTTCTTCGGGGGCCTCATGACCTCGTGGAGGACCCCGTCGATCCGGAACCGTACCCGCAGGTCGTGCTCCGCCGGCTCGATGTGGATGTCCGACGCCCGGTCGGCGACGGCCTGGCTGATCAGGAGGTTGACCAGCTTGACGATCGGCGACTCGGCGTTGACCTCGCGGATGGTGTCGAGGGAGGTGTCGGCCTCGAAGACGCTGGCCGCTTCGGCCGAGACGTTCTCGGCGTCGGACATCACCCGGTGGTACTTGGTGATGGACTCGACGATCGACTGGCGGGTGGCCACGGCGATACGCAGCTCCGCCCCTGTCACGGCCCGGATGTCGTCGATGGCGAACACGTTCGAGGGGTCCGCCATGGCCACGATCAGCCGGCCCTCTATCCAGCCGATCGGCAGCGCCAGGTACCGCCGGGCCATCGAGTCGCTGACCAGGCGGGCGGCGGCCGCGTCGACCGGGTACTCGTTGAGGTCGACGTACTCGAGTTTCAGGTGGGCGGCCAGCGTGGCCACCAGGTCCGACTCGGTGACCAGGTTGTCCTCGATGAGGATCCGGGTCAGGCCCTGCCCTCTCGAGGCGCGGGCCACCAGGGCCTTCTGGAGCGCCTCCTCGGTCAGGACACCTCCGGCGACGAGAAGCGCCCCGAGGCGCTCATCGTCGCTCGGTGCCTCTGTCGCCGTGCCAACCGCTGATTCAGTGGCTGTCACGGGCGGCGGGTCCTAGTTCCGGACCGACGAGAGGAACTTCAGGAGCAGGCCCCGGTTGATGGGCTCCTCGGCCGGGCCCGCCTCCTCCTCCTCTTCTTCTGCCGTCTCCCCGGTGGCGTCGACCGGATCGACGGTCCCCTCGTAGCCGGCCGTGTCGTCGTAGGCGGCCGGTACCTCGGCCTCGGCCACCGGCGGGGCGTAGGAGGCGACACCGGCGGCCTGCAGTTCGGCCTGCGCGACCTCCTCGCGGCGCCAGCCGTCGAAGGACGCCAGCTCGTTGTGGGTCCAGGGGCCCCGGTCGGCCAGCCCGTCGACGACCTCGTCCGCCGCTTCGGTATCCACCGCGTCGTCGTCGCCGTACTCCTCGTCGCCGTATTCCCCGCCGGTCACCTCGTCCAGGAGCGCCTGGAGGGCGGCCCGGCCCTCGGTCGGCCCCTCCGCGGAGTCGATACCGGCGGTCCCGCCGGCGGGAATCCCGAACGAGGCGTCGGTCCCGAAGGCAGGCATGGGAACCGCCTCGCTGTCCGCGTAGCCGTCGGATTCTGCGTCCTCGGCCTCCCCGTCTACCGCCTGCACGACCTCGTCGACGACCGAGTTGAGAGAGGCGTAGCGGTCGCCGGGAGCCTCGTCGGTGACGCTCGGCTCGGAGCTGCCGCCCTCATCGTCGCCGGCCGGCTCCCCGGAG
>JAKAXG010000471.1 GCA_021827225.1 Actinomycetes bacterium
TGACGGGTGCCGGCGCCCCTTGGCCCCTTCGCTCCTTCGCCCGAACTCATCAACCGCAGGGAAGCGGTGAATCCATTGATGCGCTCAGGCCCTCGCCCCCCCCGGGGCGATGGTCAGGCGGTGGCGGCGCCGGCGGCGGCCCGGTCGGCGGCCACCGCGTCGTAGGCCTCGAAATCCGACGCGGTGTCGTCGGCGTGCTCGAACTGCAGCAGGCCGGCCCGGCCCCACTGCTCCCTCAGGTATCCGTCGTTGGCGTCGAGCAGGCCCAGCTTGCGCACGTTGGGGACCAGCTTGGAGAAGAAGGCCCTCTGGAAAGCCTCGAACGGGCCGTGGCCGACGGTGGAGGCGGCTTCCATCAGGTACGGCACCACGTCGTCCAGCTCCACCCCCATGTGCTCCCACACCTCGGGAGTGGTGGAGCGCAGCCGATTGCGCAGGGTGTTCTCCACCAGGAACTCCTGGCGCTCCTTCAGCTCGGCGGCGGACATGTCCCGGTACAGCTCGTTGAGCGAAACGATCCCGAACGCCACGTGCCGGGCCTCGTCGGACATCACGTAGCGGAGCAGCTTGGCGAGCAGCGGCTCGGAGGTGCGGCGCAGGAGATCCCCGAAGGCGGCCAGGGCCAGGCTCTCGATGATGATCTGCATCCCGAGGTATGCGATGTCCCAGCGGCTGTCCTCGAGGAGCCCGAAGATCTGCCCTTGCAGGAACGGAGACATGGGGTAGGCGTCGCCGACCTTCTCCCGCAGATACCGGGCGAACACCTCGGTGTGGCGGGCCTCGTCCATGGTCTGGGTGGCGGCGTAGTACTTGGCGTCGATCCACGGCACCGTCTCGACCAGCTTGGCCGCGGTCATCATGGCCCCCTGCTCGCCGTGCATGAACTGGCTGAGCTGGGCCTTGAACATCTCCAGGCGCAGCGCCGTGAACTCCCGCTCCCCCCAGGCGGCCAACGGCGAGCCGGGCAGGCCGGCCGCCCGGCGGACCAGCGCCATGATCGGCGGCTCCTCGGAGGTGACCTTCTCGGGGTCCACATCGGTCGACCAGTCCAGGTCGGTGACGCTGTTCCACTGGGAGGAGTTCGCCTTGTTGTACAGGGTGACCAGCTGCGGCCGCTCCCGCTCGTAGCTCCAGGTGAACAACCGGTCGGCGTGGTCCTGGACGACCCGCACCGGGTGGTGATCAGTCGGTCCGGACGTCTCGAGCGTCGTCATCAAGTCCCCCCTTGGACGGTGGCCTCCCGACCATATCGCTGTTAACGGAGGTGCCGGTGGCGTTCTTGGCCCGGAACCGGCTGACCAGGCCCACACCGGGCAGATCGGAAAGTTTGGTCATCGTGTCGTCCATGACGTGCATCAGGCGGTCCACCGAAGTGGCGATGGATGCCACCTGGGCCTGGGTCTGGCCGATCACCTCGAGGGCCGGCACGGCGTTGCGGTTGACCGCGTCGAGCACCGCCGGCAGGCTGGATATGAGCTCCTCGTCGAGGAGCGGCACCAGGGCCTCCAGGCGGGGGGCCAGGGCGGTGAGCGGGCCCTCCAGCGGCTCGGTGAGCCGGTCCAGCCGCTTGACCAGCTTGTCCAGCCGGGCGACGGTGGCGGCGAAGCTGGTGAGCGAGCGGTTGAGCAGCGCTATCGACTCGGGCAGGGCGACCAGGGCCTCGACCTGCTCGGTGCCGACCCGGACCAGATCGTTGACGGTCGGGATCCTCATCTGGCTGGAACCGTGTCCGGGAGCACCAAGCGGACGTTAGCCCTTGGCCGCCGCCCAGTTCTCGCCCCACGACACATTGACTGTCAGAGGCACCCTGAGGTCCACCGCCCCGGTCATGGCGTCGAGGACGGCGGCGCCCGCGGCCTCCTCCTCGGCGGGGGGCACCTCCACGATGACCTCGTCGTGGACCTGCAGCACGAGGCGGCTCTGCAGTCCGGCCGGGCGCAGCCGGGCGTCGAGGCGTACCAGCGCCACCTTGAAGATGTCGGCGGCCAGTCCCTGGATCCCGGCGTTCATGGCCTGGCGCTCCCCCGCCGCCCGCACCTGGTAACGGCCCGACTGCAGCTCGGGGATCTGGCGCCGGCGGCCGAAGAGGGTCTCGGTGTAGCCCCGGTCCCGGGCCTCGGCCACCACCCGGTCCATGTAGGCCCGCACCGCCGGGAACGCGTCCCAGTAGGCCCGCAGGATCGCCGCCGCCTCCTCGACCGGTATGGCCAGCCGGGACGCCAGCCCGTAGGCCTCCATGCCATAGGCCAGGCCGTAGGAGACCATCTTGGCCTTCGACCGCATGGCGATGGTCACGTCCTCGGGGGCCACCCCGTAGATGCGCGACGCGGTGACGCTGTGGATGTCGGTGCCGGTCCGGAACGACTCGATCAGCGCCGGCTCGTCCGCCAGGTGGGCGATGACCCGCAACTCGATCTGGTTGTAATCGGCGACGAGGAACCGGCAGCCGTCGGCCGGGACGAAGCACTGCCGGAACCGGCGGCCCTCGTCGCTGCGGATGGGGATGTTGTGCAGGTTGGGCTGGTCGGAGCTGAGCCGGCCGGTGCGGGCCACCGTCTGGTTGAACGTGGCGTGGATCCGCCCGTCGGGTCCGACCTCGGCCAGGAGCGACTCGCCGTAGGTGGAGCGCAGCTTCTCCACCTCCCGGTAGCGCAGCAGGGCCTCCACGATGGGGTGCTCCCCCCGCAGCTTCTCCAGGGTCTGGGCGTCGGTGGAGTAACCGGTCTTGGTCTTCTTCTGGGGGGTGAGGCCGAGCCTGTTGAACAGCACCTCCCGCAGCTGGGGGGTGGAGTTGACCACGAACTCCACCCCGGCCAGCTCCTGGATGTGCGCCTCCAGCCGCTTGGCCTCGGTGGCCAGCTCGGCGGCCAGCCGCTCGAGGGCGGGGACGTCGACCCGCACCCCGGCGTCCTCCATCTCGGCCAGCACCCGCACCAGCGGCCGCTCCACCTCGTCGTAGAGGCGGGACATGCCCCGGGCCGACAGGGCGGCACCGAGCGGCTCGACCAGGCGGGCCACCGCCCCGGCCCGGCGGGCCGCCGTCTCGGCCGGGTCCTCCGCCGCCCCCATCAGATCCAGCTGGCCGCCGGGGGCGGCGCCGGGCGGGGCCAGCTCGACGCCGGCGTAGCGGGCGGCCAGGTCCTCCAGCAGATACTGGTCGCCCGCCGGGTCGACCAGGTAGGCGGCGATCGCCGGGTCGAGCTCCAGGTTGGAAAAAGTCACGCCCCTCGCCATCAGCCCCCTCATCAGGGCCTTGGCGTCGTGGGCCGACACCCGGGACCCGTCCGGCCCGAGCAGCCCGTTCAACGCCGCCACCACCCCCGGGTCGGGCAGCACGCTCGCCTCCACCCACACCGCCTCCACCGGGTCACCGCCCGGCAGCGGGACGAACGCCAGGCCGAGCAGCTCCGACCTGCCCTCCCGGCCCGCCCAGGCCCCGGACACGGCCAGCGGAGCGGCCGCCGACCTCCACCCGTTGAGACGCTCGACCACCGCGGCGGCGTCTCCCAGGCGTTCCAGCGCCACCTCGAGCCCGGTGGTGGGGACGGCGGACGCGTCGGTCGCACCCTTTTCCCCGCCGGTGGCCTCGAGGAAGCGGTCCCAGAGGGAGCGGAACTCCAGGAAGTCGAACAACCGGCGGATCTCCTCCAAGTCCCACCCCCCGACGGCCGCCTCCTGCTCGTCGACGCTGACCGGCACATCGCGCACCAGCGGGGTCACCGCGGCGTTGGCCCGCACCTGGGCCTCGCTGTCGGCCAGGCTCTGGCGCAGCTTCGGGGTCAGGTCGTCGAGGTGGGCGAAGATGCCGTCCAGGTCGCCGTAGGTGTTGATCAGCCTGGCCGCCGTCTTCTCCCCCACCCCCGGGACGCCGGGCAGATTGTCGGAGGGGTCACCCCGCAGGGCGGCGTACTCCGGGTAGACGGCCGGCTTCACGCCGGTGCGGGCCTCGATACCCGCCTCGTCGTAGAGGACGTAGTCGGACACCCCCCGCTTGTTGTAGAGCACCTTGACGCACGGGTCCTGCACCAGCTGGTAGGTGTCGCGGTCGCCGGTCACCACTATGACCTCGTCGCCCCGCCCGGCTGCCTGCGTGGCCAGGGTGGCGATCACGTCGTCGGCCTCGAAGCCGGGCGAGTCGACCAGTGGTACGTGCAGGACCTCCACCAGCTGGCGGGCCAGGCCCATCTGCTGCCGCAGGATGTCGGGGGTCTCGGCCCGGCCGGCCTTGTAGTCCTGCACCTTTTCGTGGCGGAACGTCGGCTCCGGCCGGTCGAAGGTCGCCACGAGCTGGTCGGGGTGGTGATCCTTGATCAGGTTGATGAGCATCGAGGTGAAGCCGTACACCGCGTTGGTCACCTGCCCCGAAGCGGTGGCCATATCAGTTGGCAGGGCGAAGAACGCCCGGTACAGGAGCGAGTTGCCGTCGATGAGCATCAGGCGGGCCATTGGG
>JAKAXG010000472.1:0-1896 GCA_021827225.1 Actinomycetes bacterium
ATCAACATCATCGACACCCCCGGCCACGTCGACTTCACCGTCGAGGTGGAGCGGTCCCTGCGGGTGCTGGACGGGGCGGTGGCCGTTTTCGACGCGGTGGCCGGCGTGGAGCCGCAGACCGAGACCGTGTGGCGCCAGGCGGACAAGTACGGCGTTCCCCGCATGTGCTTCGTCAACAAGATGGACCGCATCGGCGCCGACTTCTACCGCTGCGTCGACATGATCAAGGACCGCCTCGACGCCACCGTAGCCGTGGTCCAGTTGCCCATCGGCGCCGAGAGCGAGTTCAAGGGCTGCGTCGACATCCTCGGCATGAAGGCCATGGTCTGGAGCGACGAGGCCGCGAAGGGCGAGAAGTTCGACCTGGTGGAGATCCCCGAGAACTTGCGCGACGAGGCCGAGACCTACCGTCACGAGCTCATCGACATCCTGTCGAACTTCGACGACGAGATCACCGAGAAGTTCCTCGGCGAGGAGGAGATCACCGACTCCGACCTGGAGCGGGCTCTGCGCAAGGCCACCATCGCCGGCCAGGTGGTGCCGGTCCTGTGCGGCAGCGCCTTCAAGAACAAGGGCGTCCAGCCCATGCTCGACGCCGTCGTCGCCTACCTGCCCAGCCCCCTCGACATCCCCCCGACCCGGGGCACCGACGTCAAGGGCATCGAGGAGCTGGAGCGCAAGGCCGACGACAACGAGCCGTTCGCCGCCCTGGCGTTCAAGATCATGACCGACCCCCACCTGGGCAAGCTCACCTACGCCCGGGTGTACTCGGGCAAGCTGACCGCCGGCTCCCAGATCGTCAACTCCACCAAGGAGGGGCGCAAGGAGCGGGTAGGCCGGATCCTGCAGATGCACGCCAACCACCGCGAGGACCGCGACGCCGCGTTCGCCGGCGACATCGTCGCCCTGGTCGGCCTGAAGCAGACGACCACCGGCGACACTCTCTGCGATCCGAGCGCCCAGATCGTGCTCGAGTCGCTGGACTTCCCCGAGCCGGTCATCCACGTGGCGGTCGAGCCGAAGACCAAGAACGACCAGGACAAGTTGTCGCGGGCCCTGCAGGCTCTCTCCGAGGAGGATCCCACCTTCCAGGTGCACTCCGACGAGGAGACCGGCCAGACCGTCATCGGCGGCATGGGCGAGCTCCACCTCGAGGTCCTGGTCGACCGGATGCTGAGGGAGTTCAAGGTGGACGCCAACGTGGGCAAGCCCCAGGTGGCCTACCGCGAGACCATCAAGAACGCGGTCCAGAAGGTCGAGACCCGCTACGTCCGCCAGACCGGTGGCCGGGGTCAGTACGGCCACGTGGTCCTCGACCTCGAGCCCACCGGGCCCGGCGGCGGCTACGAGTTCTGCGACAAGATCACCGGCGGCATCATCCCCAAGGAGTACATCCCCTCGGTCGACGCCGGCATCCAGGACGCCATGCAGTCCGGTGTGCTGGCCGGCTACCCGGTGGTGGACGTTCGGGCCACCCTGGTGTTCGGCTCCTACCACGACGTCGACTCGTCGGAGATGGCCTTCAAGATCGCCGGCTCCATGTGCTTCAAGGAGGCCTGCCGCAAGGCGAAGCCGGTGCTGCTCGAGCCCATCATGGCCGTCGAGGTCGTTACCCCGGAGGACTACATGGGCGACGTCATCGGCAACCTTTCGTCCCGGCGGGGCAAGGTCGAGGGCATGGAGCAGCGGGGCAACTCGCAGGTCGTCCGGGCCCAGGTCCCCCTGGCCGAGATGTTCGGGTACGCTACCGACCTCCGGTCGCGCAGCCAGGGGCGGGCGACCTACAGCATGCAGTTCAACTCGTACCAGGAAGTGCCCGACTCGATCGCCCAGGAGATCGTGAAGCGGATCCGGGGCGAATAACAGCCGCCGCTGACAGACCAAGCAGTACCCGAC
>JAKAXG010000472.1:1906-4445 GCA_021827225.1 Actinomycetes bacterium
GCACCCGACTGCGGCGGCCCCTCCGCAGAAGCACTATCGTTTAACACCGCGTCTATAACCCGGCCGGGCGGCCGGAACCCCAGTTGAGGAGCGAGCCTTTCCATGGCAAAGCAGAAGTTCGAGCGCACCAAGCCCCACCTGAACATCGGCACGATGGGTCACGTCGACCACGGCAAGACTACGCTGACCGCCGCCATCACCAAGGTGCTGTCCGAACGGGACCCGTCCGGCAACGCCGCGGTGGCCTTCGATCAGATCGACAAGGCCCCCGAGGAGCGCCAGCGCGGCATCACCATCAACATCGCCCACGTCGAGTACCAGACGCCCAAGCGCCACTACGCCCACGTGGACATGCCCGGCCACGCCGACTACATCAAGAACATGATCACCGGCGCCGCCCAGGTCGACGGCGCCATCCTGGTCGTGTCGGCGGCTGACGGCCCCATGGCCCAGACCCGTGAGCACGTGCTCCTGGCCCGCCAGGTCGGCGTGCCGTCGATCGTGGTCGCCCTCAACAAGGCCGACATGGTCGACGACGAGGAACTGCTCGATCTGGTCGAGCTCGAGGTCCGGGAGCTGCTCAACGAGTACGAGTTCCCCGGCGACGACACCCCGGTGATCCGGGTTTCCGCTCTGAAGGCCCTCGAGGGCGACAAGGAGTGGGAGGACAAGGTCATCGAGCTGATGGACGCCGTTGACGAGTTCGTCCCCGAGCCGGAGCGCGACCTCGACAAGCCGTTCCTCATGCCCATCGAGGACGTGTTCACCATCCAGGGCCGTGGCACCGTGGTCACCGGCAAGGTGGAGCAGGGCCGCATCAAGGTGGGCGAGGAAGTCGAGATCGTCGGTCTGCGCCCGACCGCCAAGACCACCTGCACCGGCGTCGAGATGTTCCGCAAGCTGCTCGACCAGGGCGAGGCCGGTGACAACATCGGCGCCCTGCTCCGCGGCACCAAGAAGGAGGAGGTCGAGCGCGGGCAGGTCCTCTGCAAGCCCGGTTCGATCACCCCCCACACCGAGTTCGAGGGCACCATCTACGTGCTGTCGAAGGAGGAAGGCGGCCGTCACAAGCCGTTCTTCAACAACTACCGGCCGCAGTTCTACTTCCGCACCACCGACGTGACCGGCAGCATCAGCCTGGGCGAGGGCACCGAGATGGTCATGCCCGGTGACAACACCGAGATCAAGGTGGAGCTTCAGAAGCCCATCGCCATGGACGAGGGCCTCCGCTTCGCCATCCGTGAGGGTGGCCGTACCGTCGCCTCCGGCCGGGTCACCAAGATCATCAAGTAGCACGCAGTCGGGGGGCTCCGGCCCCCCGACGACCTCCCCCGGTGGCACGCCGGCCGGGGTTTCCGGGGGCGGAGCCCCCAACGTCATTTGACAACCCGCACCCGAACCCTGAAACGGAGTATCAGCCCGTGGCTGACGGAACCAAGCAGCGCATTCGTATCCGGCTCAAGGCCTACGACCACGAGATCCTGGACCAGTCCACCAAGAAGATCGTCGAGACCGTGCTGCGCACCCAGGCCAAGGTGCGGGGTCCGGTACCGCTTCCGACGGAGCGGAACCGCTACACCGTGATCCGCTCGCCGCACAAGTACAAGGACAGCCGCGAGCACTTCGAGATGCGGGTCCACAAGCGGCTGCTCGACATCGTCGAGCACACCCCCAAGACGGTCGACTCCCTGCAGCGCATCGAGTTGCCCGCCGGCGTCGACATCGAGATCAAGATACAGCAGAATTAACGCTCCTAGCGTCAGTCAACCGCGCGGAGTGGTTGATCGATAGATTCTGTTCTCGATACACCAATCCCGATACGGCCCGTCAGTACCGACAGGAACTGGCGGGCCTTTTCGCGTATACCGGCGCCTCCCATCCTCGGGCATTGACCGATGCGGCCGTGAACCACTGGGTTTCGAAGGCCCGGGCCAACAACACCCGACGGGGCCGGCTGGCCCGCGCCTGCACCTTCCTGCGCTGGTGCGTTCGGCAAGGAGAAGCCGACCCGGCTCTGGTCGAGGAACTGACCAGCCGAGAGAACCCTCTGCGGGCTACGCCACCGCTGTACGGCAAGCTGCAAGGCCAGTACCCGGCCCGGTGGCTCACCCACGAAGAGGCTTACGGCACGCTTCTCGGAGTCTGTGACTCGTCCGACGTTGGTCGGCGGGACGAGCTGGTCCTGCGTCTCGGGCTGGCCGGGATGCGAGTCGCCGAGATCATCCGCCTCCGGGTCGGGGACCTCCACCAGGCTCTGGCGTTCGCGGTAGTGCGGGTTGGCGGCGATGTCCTGCATGCTGGCGATCGGGCCGATCGTGATCCCCAGCCTGACCTGACGGAGCCGAGCGGTGTCCTGGTCCACAACGTAGACGGCCGGGATCTCGCGCCCGCCGAGCAGGCGCAAAAGCGCGTTGCCGGCCTTCTTGAGCGAGAGCCCGCGCCGCACCAAGTCGCCATGCGCGGCCGCCATGCTGATCGCATCGGGAAAGCCGAGGAAATCGGGCGCGTGCAGCATCACGATGTGCAGGGCGTGGCTTTC
>JAKAXG010000473.1 GCA_021827225.1 Actinomycetes bacterium
CCGATCTGTTCGCCGCTGACAAGAACTCGATGACCGCCTTCGGCAATGCCTCACAGCCCTCCGAGACGGTGTTCACCGGGGGCGCCACCATGACCCTGGCGGACATCACGGGCGGTACCACCGTCCGTACCTTCCCCGTCGACACCACCTTCGTGTCGACCACCGAGACGGAGACGGGGGGCAGCACCGGCGGCGTGGCGCCGATGAAGCTGGCCGGCGAGATCAACGCCTCCGGGAACGTGGTCTACGGGCTCAACCTGTTCCCCGCCCAACTCGGGATGCAGGCCGGCCACACCTACCAGCTGACGTTCTCGATCAACCCCACGTTCAATGACGCCGCGGCCGGGGCGACCGGCCTGCCCTCCGGCGCCACCCTGGACGGTGTGGTTCCCCTCGACCTGGGGACCTACCGGGCCAGCTACAGCACCGGGACGACCAGCGTGCAGTTCACCATCACCTCCACCCAGACCGGCCACCGCGGTGGCGGCGGGTCGGGAACCGGCGATAACACCGGCACCGGCACCGGCACCCGCGGTAGCGGCGGCGTTCGTGGCGGTGGCGTCGGCCGGCGCTGAGGTCGACCGGAGCGATCCCGGCCGGCGCGGCGGTGCCGTCTCCGGGCGGCACCGCCACGCCCGCCGCAGACCTCGACACCCGGGGGCGCCGGTCGGCTCAGGTGGTGACCCGACTCGCAGGCTTCTCCGGGGCCGGGACCGGGTTCTGCCGGTAGTACTGGCGCCAGATGATTCGATGGACCGGTACCCACCGGGGGATCGAGCGCAGGCCGGGGATGAAGGGGAGGAAAAGAAGCGCCAGGCTGAGGAGGGTCATGATGGCGACGACCTCGATGTCGGCGTTGCTGGAGTTGTTCATCGGGGCGACCTGGTACCACATCGAGTAGAGCCACAGCCACGGCTGACCGGGCCAGGAGCCGGTCTCGTTCATGACGCCCCACTGCGATCCCTGCAGGTGCTCGGCGGTGACGATGCTGTTCCAGTAGCCGCTGTCCTGCGAGGTGGCGGAATCGCCGAGGAACATCAGCGGGTTGGTGTAGTCCGAGCTGTAGAACGTGCCGTGAGAGACCAGCGCCGCGTCGAGGCCGCCGGAGCGGGCCATGTCCAGCAGCGAGTTGAGCATCTCCGGCACCGGCCCGGCGCCCGGCACCCGGGCCGGGGTCCGGGCCGTCAGGCCCAGGTTGGAGACGGTCTTGTTGTAGGCGTCGGTCCAGGAGGTCTGCTGCGCCGGGGTGGCGGCTTCCCAGGCGCGGATGGCCGAGGTGAGAGCCGGGGTGGCCGGCAGCGTGGAGAGCGGGTCGATGACGAACGACCTGGCCGGGTGGAGCGGCCACGCCACCCCGAAGAACTTCTGGAGCGAGACCGGACCGAGGTTCTGCACCGACCCGTCGGCATGGTTGAACGGCGGGCCGTAGGTGGCGCTGGTCGACTGGCCCTGCAGCTCTGAGAGGGCGACCTGGGTGAAACCGGCCGGCTGGGCGTCGGCCCACTGGCGGATGGTCACCGGCGGCTTGTCCGGGGAGGAGAAGATTGCGGCCAGCACCACGGCCATCACCGCCACCACGACGAAGGCGATGGTGGCCTCTTTGATGATGTCGTAGTGACGCAGCGGTCCCCTCCACGGCCGGGCCTCGGCCCGGGCCCGGGCCCGGCGGTCCAGGGTCTGCGGCTCGGTCGTGGCCTCCTCGCCGAGCGCGGTCATCGGGTCGCCTCGGCGGTCCCGAGCCGATCAGCCTCGTCCATGGCCAGATCGGACGGTCGGGCGTCGATGGGCGGTACCACGCCTCGTACCCGGACCAGCAGCACGTGCACGGCCACCAGCAGGATCACCGCGGCAGGGATCAGGGAGATGTGCAGCATGATCGCCTGGCCGAAGTCCATCGGGTTGATGAACGCCCCGATCCCCCCGGAAGCGAAGGCGTCCTTGGCCTCGAAGGCGATCCACTGGGAGTCGAAGTTGGTCTGGGAGATGTAGCCGGTGAACGCCTCGAATATGGCGATCAGGAAGCACAGCACCCCGGTCATCCAGGTGGCCTGGCGCCGCCCCCGCCACGACGCCATCCAGAACTTGACCCACAGGTGGACGGTCATGAAGCCCATGAACAGCTCCACCGACCAGAGATGGATGGAGTTGACGAAATGACCGGCCGAGGAGGTGTGCCACCACGCCGGTCCCTCGAACGCCAACGCCAGACCGGTGCATACCACCACCACCAGGGAGGCGACGGTGGCCACCCCGAAGACGTACGCCCACGACGCCACGTACGCCGGCTGGTAGTCGGGCAGCAGCTTGGCCGGCGGGAGGAATCTGAGGCCGGCCCGGCGGACCGCCCCGGTCCAGGTGCGCTCGCCGGCATCGACCGGCCGGGGCCGGCTCGGCGCCTCGGCGTCTGCGACGTCGGAGCGCGACACCGGCCGGGGCCGCATGAACGGCACGGCCAGCGCGGCGATGAACAGGGCGATCAGCACGGCGATCACGATCAGGTTCGCCAACGAGATGACCACTATCCCCCAACGGAAATAGCGATCGGGGTGGTTGAGGTTCACGGGCGCCGTGAACAGGTGCGACGGCGCCAGCAGGTCAACGATCGGCATCGCCAGGAGTTCCTCCCGTGGGCGTGCTGTGACGGTCAACTATCGGGAACCGGACCTACCCGGCCCTTCCGGCATTATTGCACTAAAGACCCGTCCCGCCTGATGGATGGGCCCGGCCCACGGGTGCCCTGCTCGTAGATCGCCAGCACGGTCGGCGAGGTCGCCAGCGCCAGGAGTCCGGCTGCCGCCACCACTGCGGCGATCACCTCCACGGCCAGCGCGCCGCCGCCCAGATGGGCCTGCTCGTGGAAGATGGTGTCGCCGATGATGACCGCCACGGTCGGCTCGAGGATGGCGATGGCCGGCATGGACAGGGCCAGGGGCCCGGCCTGGTAGGCGCTCTGGGAGATGATCAGAGCGGCGATACCCAAGGCGACCACCAGGTAGATCTCCCAGCTCGTGAAGGTCGATCCCACGCCCACGCTGAGACTGTGCGTTACGGCCTTGGTCAGGACCGCCAGGAGGGAAAACGCCAGGCCGGCGGCCGCTCCGAGCAGGATGGCCCGGCGGGGGCCCCTGATCCGGACCGAGGTCATGAGCAGCCCCACGATCACGGCACCGACGGGCACCAGGCAGAGCAGCCAGTCCACCCGGCTGGGGTGGGCCGAGCCGCTGACCGGGGAGGCGACCCAGAGGAGGATGGACACCCCGGCCAGGACCGCGACGATCCCGGACCACTCCCGTCTGCCGGCCCGTCTGCGGCCCCGCCAGATACCGAGGGGGATGGCGAAGGCCAGCTCGGTGGCCACCACCGGCTGCACCACGGCCACCGGGCCGGCCGACAGGGCCAGGGCCTGAAGCCCGTAACCGCACAGGAGCAGCCCCACCCCGGCCAGCCACTTCGGCCGCCGCAGCAGGATGAGCAGCAGCCTGGGGCTGAGGGAGGCGTCCGGGTCAGCCGATCGCGCCGCCTCCTGCTGGAACACGGCGGCCAGGGCGAAACTCAACGCCGCGCCCAGAGCGACGAGGATGGAGAACAGGAACATCGAGCTTCAGACCGATCCTCCACCGGGCCCTCCATCTCCCAACAGGGCCGATGGATCTTTACCTCGACGGGAACCAGGCGGTCGCCCGGCCGTGTCCCCCCACCGGCGGGGTCACGCCGTGCTGCAGTTTGGTAAAATTTGCCCCGTAACCGCGCCGAGGCGCTGGAGGTAGCCGTGGGCGAGCGGGATGTGGCGAAGCTGCTGATTCCAGGCGGGGGTGGGCGACCGTGGGTGGCATAGACGGGTACGACTGGTCCCCCTTCGGGGGCAATCCGGCACCGGGCGATCCCGAGGCCGTCAGGGGCATGGCGACCCGCCTGGGCGACCTGGCCGACAGCGTGGCCATGCAGAACCGCCTCCTGCAGGCGGTGGCATCGGACTCCGAGTCCATATGGGTCGGCCCCGCGGCCAGCGCCTTCCGCCCCCACGTGGCCAAGCTGCCCGGCCAGCTCGACAAGCTGACCGGCTCGTACCGCGACGCCGCCGACGCCCTGGACGGCTACTGGCCCCGGCTGCAGTCCGCCCAGCAGCTGGCCGTCGAAGCGCTGCTGAAGTACCACGCCGCCGAGGCCCAGCTATCGGCAGCGCGGGCCGCCTCGGCCCAGGCCGACAGTGACGCCGGCGCCGCGGCCAGCGCCTACAACCACGCCGCCAACCAGGCCGCCACCGCCCCGCCCGACCCTTCCGGCGCCACGGCGGTCAACCTGTCGGTGCTGCAGAGTGCCTACCAGGCGGCCACCGCCCGCCAGTCGGCCGCGGCCGCCCAGGTCGCGTCGGCGGCCGCCGCGGTGGCGGCGGCCCGGGCCCTGGCCGCCCAGGCCCGGACCCAGGCCAGAACGGCCGCTTCGA
>JAKAXG010000474.1 GCA_021827225.1 Actinomycetes bacterium
CGACGACGAGGTGACTGCCAGCCTGAACCTGGCCATATTCCATCTGGCTCAGACCGTGTCGAACAACACCGTCGGCCTCGACGTCGGGGTCCCGGCCCGGGGCTTGCACGGGGAGGCATACCGGGGTCACGTCTTCTGGGATGAGATGTTCGTGGCGCCGGTGCTCAACCTGCACTTTCCCCAGCTCACCAGGTCGCTGCTCCAGTACCGCTTCCGGCGCCTGGACCGGGCCCGGCAGGCGGCCCTCGACGCCGGCTACCAGGGGGCGATGTTCCCGTGGCAGAGCGGCAGCGACGGGCGCGAGGAGTCCCAGGCCATGCACCTGAACCCGGTGTCGGGTCGGTGGCTGCCCGATGCCTCCCACCTGCAGCACCACGTCGGGGCGGCTGTCGCCTGGAACGTCTGGCAGTACTTCCAGACGACACACGACATGGAGTTCCTGCGCTTCTCCGGGGCGGAGCTGCTGCTGGAGATCGCCCGCTTCTGGTCGTCCGCAGCGACGTTCGATGAAGAAGAGCAGCGCTTCGAGGTAAAGGGGGTGATGGGGCCCGACGAGTACCACGATGGCTACCCCGACCGGGCCGAGCCGGGTCTCGACAACAACGCCTACACCAACGTCATGGCGGTCTGGTGCCTGTGCCGGGCGCTCGAGGTGCTGGAGGTCCTGCCGGCGGTGGCGGCGCTGGAGGTGTCGGAGCGGGTCGGGCTGACCGGCGATGAGCTCGCTCGGTGGGAGGCGGTCAGCCGGCGTATGAAGGTGTGCTTCCACGACGGGGTGATCAGCCAGTTCGAGGGCTACGAGAAGCTGGATCCGATAGATCTCGGGTCGTACCGGTCGCGCTACGGCGACATCCGCCGCCTGGACCGGATCCTCGAGGCGGAGGGGGACACGCCCAACCGCTACCAGGTGGCCAAGCAGGCCGACGCGGTGATGCTGTTCTACCTGTTCTCCGACGACGAGATCGCCCGGTTGCTCGGGCGTCTCGGCTACGAATGCGATGCCGGGCTGGTCGATCGCACCATCGACTTCTACTCGAGCCGGACGGTGAACGGGTCCAGCCTGGGCCGGACCGTCGACGCGTGGATCAGCGCCCGGAGGGGCCGCCCGGCCGCCTGGGACGCCTTCTGGGCGACAGCGCTGGAGGACCTGTCGGACGTGCAGCGGGGGACGACCGCGGAGGGGATACACCTGGCGTCGATGGCCGGCTACATCGACCTGTTCCAGCGGTGCTTCACCGGGCTGCGGTTCCGGGGCGACACGTTGTTCCTCGACCCCGTAACCCCTGACCGCCTGGGCCCGTTCTCGTTCCAGGTGTCGTTCCGGGGTCAGATGCTGCGGCTCCGTGTCGGGACCGGCGGTGTCCGGGTGGAAGCCGACGAGTCCAACGTCCGGCCCGTAGCTGTCGAGATGGACGGCCGGGCCGACCTGATCGCACCGGGGGCGTACGTGGATGCCGTACGCCGGTGACGCCGGCCGGGGGTCTCAGTCCTGGTTGGGACCGTTGAGGGCGATGAGCGCCCGGTGCAGGCCGTGGCTGGCCTCGCCGAAGCGGACGGCCGTGTCGGCCTGGCCGCCGGCGAGGGCGTCACGCCACATGGCGTCTACCGCCCGGCTCGCTTCCCGGAGCATCACGAGCAGGCTCGCCCCGGAGTTATCGGGCTTAGCAGGGCGCCACCTGACGGCCCCGTCCATGACATCGACAGTCTTCACGGGCAGAAGGTTCCTTGTGTCTCTCGCGGTGTGTCTCTAGCCGTCCCGCCCGCCTGCCGACCCGGTGCTCCGATGGACCCGGCCGGTGGGGCGGTGTGATGTTTGGATGGAACCAGACTAGGGACCGCCACGCAGAAGGGCTAGGGCCAAAGGTCCCATACCGGCACAGTGGCTGACAAGCCACTGTGCGAGGCGGCATCATGCGCCTTTCTCTCTTGTCCGCCCACACCGTGCGAAATAGCCTCCCTCCCAAGGCGGTGGCGCCGGTTTCCGGAGACAGTTGGGGGTGAGGGCGGTGGTCCAAGAGCCGGTCGGGCGGGAGTCGCATCCGGCTCGGGCCCGGGGAGGGATCATGGCCGTGCTGGCCCCGGACGGGACCGTGACCCGGATGCTGCCGGGGTCTGCCCACGAACTCGGCGCTCGGGACGCGACCGGGAGGCACTTCTCCGTGCTGTTCGAACGCGACGACCGGGACGCCGGGTTGCCGGATCTGCTCCTGCGGGCGGCCGTGGCGTTCGGAAGGTCGGGCGCAAAGGGCTGGCGGACGCGGACCGACGGGAGCCGGTACTGGTGGGAGGTCGAGGTCCGCTCGGCGAAAAGCGGCCGGGGCCCCACGGCGGGGTTCGTCGTGCTCGTGGCCGACCGGCTGGCCGGCCCGTCCCGCCCGCCGCGTTCCGGTGTGGCGGGTACGGCGGGGTCGGGGCTGGCCGACCTGCTGTTCAACCGGCTGTTCGCGGTGGGGGTCACCCTGCGTCGGGTAGCCGTGGCCGCCGTCCCGCATGTGATGGTGGACCGGGTGGAGGCCGCCATCGAGGAGATCGACGCCGTCATATCGGATGTCCTGGCGCACGGCTGAACAGGGCCGAACGCCCCGGGTGCGGGCGGCCACGGAGTCCTACCGTGCCGGTTGTGGCCGACCTGGACCTGCTGGACCTGCTGTCGGGAGATCACGGCAACCTGCTCGGTGAGCCGGAGCCGGACGTGCTGGCGATCTCCCAGCATCTCAGCGTGGAGCGCGACCTTCTCTACCCGCTCATCCGTCACCACCTGCCGGACGGCGACGCCGTGGTGAACCGGCTGCGCCACTCGGAGGGGACGCTGGAGGAACTGCTCGCAGGGTTCGAGGCCTCCGCCACCGACGACGCCCGGTCCCGCCTGGCCCGGGCCGTGCGCCGGCACATAACCCAGCAGGAAAGGCTGTTCGTCCGCCTCCGGCGGGAGGTCCCTCCGGCCGCGCTGACCAGGCCGGTCGAGACCGTTCCGCTCAGCATCGGGGGCGCACCCACCCACGGCCATCGTTCCCTGGCGGAGGGCGGCCCCATGGGCGAGATCGTGGAAGACGTGACGAGCGTCGCCGACCACGTCCGTGACCGGGTCCACGGTGGTGCCGGACCTGCTGAGGGGGCCGGCGGCTAGGACGGATCCAGAGCCGGCGGCGCCGGCCTCCTCCTGCCATTTAGAGTGACCTGGCCGCCGGTTTCCGGGCCGGCCCGACTAAGGAGGAGCTATGGGCGAGACGTACGAGAAGGCCAGCGTGTCCAGCGAGTTGGCCCACCGGATGATCGAGGCGGCGGAGACCAGGGCCAAGGAGATGGGAAGCGGGTTCGTCATCGCCATCGTCGACGAGAGCGGAGTGCTCAAGGCGTTCAGCCGGATGGACGGGGCCCCGCTGCTGAGCGTCCAGGTGGCCCAGGACAAGGCCTACACGGCGGCCGGCTTCTCGATGCCGACCCACACCTGGCACGACTTCATCAAGGGTGACCCGCCGCTGGCGGCCGGCGCGCCGGCCGGCATCGACCGGCTGGTGGTGTTCGGCGGTGGCTATCCCATCGAGGTCGGCGGACGGGTGGTGGGAGGCGTGGGCGTCAGTGGCGGGCACTACAGCGACGACATGAAGGTCGCGGAGGCCGCCCTGGCCGTCCTCGGCTGAGGGCCGGCCGTGGACGCCAACGCCGCCCGGAAGCGGCTGAGGGAACTGCTCGCCGGGACGGAGATGGTCGTGGCCCCCGGTGCCTACGACGGCATCACGGCCCGGGCCGTCCAGGCCGCCGGGTACCCGGCGGTCTACATGACCGGCGCCGGCACCGCCGCCACCCTCGGGTTCCCCGACTACGGGTTGCTCGGAATGACCGAGATGGCGGACAATGTCGGCCGCCTGGTTCAGGCCGTGACCATCCCGGTCATCGCCGATGCCGACACCGGGTACGGCAACGAATTGAACGTGGTGCGGACCGTACGGGAGTACACCGCCAGAGGGGCGGCGGCACTCCACCTCGAGGATCAGGTCTTCCCGAAGCGGTGTGGCCATCTCGACGACAAGCAGGTGATCCCCTCCGGCCGGTTCGTTTCGAAGGTGAAGGCGGCCGTGGACGCCCGGACCGATGAGGACCTGGTGATCATCGCCCGCACCGATGCCCGGGCCGTCCACTCGCTGGAGGAGGCGGTCGAGCGGGCAAACCTGGCCCTGCAGGCCGGTGCGGACATGGCCTTCGTCGAGGCGCCCCGGGATCCGGACGAGGTCCACGCCATTCCCCGCCTGGTGGACGGACCGTGCCTGTTCAACCTGGTGGGCCGGGGGAAGACCCCGCCGGTTTCGCTGGCCGAGGCCGCCGAGGCGGGATACCGGCTGGTTATCGTCCCGACGGTGCTTCTGGCCGCGGTGGTGGAGGCTTCCGCCGCCGCCCTGGCGGAGCTGCAGCGGACCGGCGCGCATCCCGACGGGGGGCTGTCTCT
>JAKAXG010000475.1 GCA_021827225.1 Actinomycetes bacterium
CATGCACGGCCTGCTGGAGCGGGGGGTGGCCATCGCCCCCGGCGCCTACGAGGTCATGTTCCCCAGCCTGGCCCACACAGAGGAAGACTTCGAGCGCACCGTGGAGGCCTTCGCCGAGGCGGCCCGGTAGCCGACAGCCCCTCAGGCCGCTTCGGGCACCAGCCGCGACAGCCGGGCCAGCGCCCGGTAGGCGGCCTCGGCCGGTCCGATCTCGTCGGGCCGCAGGATGTTGGCCATGATGCGCAGCACCCACTCCATCAGGCTCCGGGAGCGCATACCGGTGGTGACCAGGACCTTCATGAGCTCCGGGTGGCCGATCACCCGGACGAACGCCCGGGCCACCCGGTAGTACAGCGAGTACTCGTCCTGCAGCCGCTGCTCGTAGGTGGCCAGGGCCATGCCGTCGCCGGTGGAGAGGGCCAGGTTCACGGCGTCGGCGGCGAAGCGGCCCGACTCGTAGGCGTAGGCGATGCCCTCGCCGTTGAACGGGTTGATGGTGCCGCCGGCGTCGCCCACGACCAGCCACGTCGGTCCGGAATGGGGGCCGACCGACAGCCCCATGGGCAGGCGGCCGCCGGTGGCCGGCCCGCAGGACGTCTCCGGGCGGATGTCCCAGGAGGCGGGGGCGTACTCGGAGAAGCTCTGGAGCAGATGCGTCGTGTTGACCGCCTTCCACTGGTTGAACGTGGAGAGCAGGCCGACGCCGACGTTGATCCGGCCGTCGCCGACCGGGAAGATCCACCCGTAGCCGGGCAGGACGTTGCCGGCCTTGTCCCTGATGTCCAGCCAGCTGTCGATCCACGGCTCGTCGTGGCGGGGTGAGGTCCAGTAGCCCCGTATGGCCATGCCGAGCGGGTAGGCCCGGTTGCGGGTGGTGCCCAGGCTGCGGCCGAAACGGGAGTTGGCCCCGTCGGCCACCACCGTGTAGCGGGCCCGGATCTCGACCGGGGAGCCGTCCCCGTCCTTGGCCTTCACCACCGCGCCGCGCACCAGGCCGCCCTCGGTGAGGGGTTCCACCGCTTCGGTGCCGTCCCACACCGTCGCCCCCGCCTTGGCCGCCCGCTCCGCGACCAGGGCGTCGAGATCCTTGCGGGTGATGACGTAGCCGTACCCGGGCAGGGTGGGATGGCCCGGCCAGGAGAGCTCCAGGGTCCGGCCGAAGCCGTGCGAGCGCAGTCCGGTGTAGCGGTGGCCGGCGCCGGCCAACTCCTCGCCGAGGCCCATGTCCTCGAGCTGGCGGACCGACCGGGGGGTCAGGCCGTCACCGCAGGTCTTCTCCCGGGGGTACTTCTTCTTCTCCACCACCACCACGTCGTGGCCGGCGCTGGCCAGCCAGTAGGCGCACGCCGATCCCGAAGGGCCCCCTCCGACCACCAGGACGTCACACCTGCGGGGCTCAACCGGCTTCGGCTCTCGCATGACAGACGACGATACCGGACCTACCGGACTACGCCTCCGGGACCGTCCGGGCGCCGCCGGATGCGCCCGGAGGCTCCCCGCCCCCCGCTCCCGGCCGGGCTCCGACTGGCGGGCCTTGGGCCCACTGGCGGTAGCATCCGATCCGTGGAGCAGTATCTGCCAATTCTCCTTCTGCTCGTCCTGGTCGTGCTGTTCGCCGGCGGATCGGCAGCCGCGTCCCGGCTTCTCGGTCCCAAGCGACCCACCGCGGCGAAGGAGGGGCCCTACGAGTCCGGCATCGCACCGCGCTACCGGCTGGCTGCCCGCTTCCCGGTGCGGTTCTACCTGGTGGCGATGATCTTCATCATCTTCGACATCGAGGTGATCTTCCTCTATCCCTGGGCGGTCGAGTACCACCAGCTGTCCACCTTCGGCCTGGCCGAGATGGCCGCCTTCGCCGTCGTCGTGTTCATCGCCTTCGCCTACCTGGTCTCGAACGGAGCCCTGGACTGGGGCCCCCGCCAGCGCCGCGGCGGCCGGGCGTCGGTCCAGTTGTCCCAGAGCACCACCGCCACCGTTCGGCGGGTGCCGCGCCCGGTCGAGTTGATCGACGGGCCCGCTCCCCGCCCCGTCGGCGGCACCGATGGGGGTGGCTCCTCACCCGAATCGCCCTACGGGCCCCCCGGCGCCGAGCCGGCCGCCCGCCAGGCCCGCAGCGCCTAGATCGACAGATTGCGCTCCCCGACGCAGTTGACGCAGTTATAGGAGACCGAGATGGGTCTTGAGAACCTCCAGCACAACTTTCTGACCGGCACCCTCGAGGGGATGGTCAAATGGGCCCGGGCGTCGAGCTCCTGGGGCGCCAACTTCGGCCTGGCCTGCTGCGCCATGGAGATGATGGCCGCCGGCGCCGCCAACTTCGACCTGGCCCGATTCGGGATGGAGGTCTTCCGCGCCTCCCCCCGCCAGGCCGACGTGATGATCGTGGCCGGCCGGGTCAGCCAGAAGATGGCCCCGGTGCTGCGTCAGGTCTACGACCAGATGATGGAGCCCAAGTGGGTCATCTCGATGGGCGTGTGTGCCAGCACCGGCGGCATGTTCAACAACTACGCCATCGTCCAGGGAGTCGACCAGATCGTCCCGGTCGACGTCTACGCCCCCGGGTGCCCGCCCGGGCCGGAGACGCTGATCCACTCGATCCTGACCCTGCACGAGAAGATCCGTAAGGGCGAGATCACCCGCCGCAGCTCCAAGGAGCCCGGTGCCGGCGTGCATCTCGACTCGTCCACCATGCGCCAGCCCATCCGGGTCCGGGTCTCGTGAGCGACACCCAGGGAGGCGGCGAGGGGCGGCAGCATCCCGGTACCTCCGATGCCACCTCCGGGCAGAACCCGGCCAACCCGCCAGAGGCCAACCAGCAGACCCCGAACGACGCCCCCGGGGCACCCGACGCCGCCCCCGGCGTCGTGGAACCGAGCGGTCCGGTCAGTGTGCACGGCTGCCCGGTCGACGACTCCTCGGGCGCCACGGTCATCCACTGCAACCGGGAGCAGTACGTGGCGCTGTGCCGCGGTCTCAAGGCAGACGGCTACGCCATGCCCGTCGGGGTGACCGGTGTCGACTACCTCACCCATCCCGGCCGGCTCCTGCCCGACGGCATCCGTCCGGAGCGCTTCGAGGTGGTGGTGGAGCTTCTCGACCTGGCCGCCCACAAGCGGGCCCGGGTCCGCTGCCAGGTCCCGGCGTCCGATCCCAGCGTGCCCAGCGTGTTCGACCTGTGGCCCGGTGTCGACGCCCACGAGCGCGAGACCTACGACATGTTCGGGATCCGCTTCGACGGCCACCCGGACATGACCCGCATCCTGATGCCGGATGACTGGGAGGGGCATCCGCTGCGCAAGGACTACGACACAGGGCACATCCCCATCCAGTTCAAAGAGGCGCCCAAATGAGCGACTTCACGGAGCGAATCCGTGTGACAGGTCTGGTCACCGTCCCCCGGATGGTGGCCAGATGAGCGACTTCACGGAGCGAATCCGTGTGACAGGTCTGGTCACCGTCCCCCGGATGGTGGCCAGATGAGCGATACAGGCCGGGAGGCCACCCCCGGCGCCGGAGACGGCGGCACCCCCCGCAAGCTCAGCCTGCTCGACCGGGTTCTCGGCCGGGTCCCGCCCGGCGGTTCCGAGATCACCGAGATGCTGTCGGTGAAGACCGACGAGGGCCGCCAGGAACTGGCCCCCCGCTCCCGGACCACCGCCCAGGAGCTGAGGCTCGAGTCAGGTGGGGTGCTGCGCCTGCCCGAGGGTGTTCAGCTCGACCGGGGCGACATCGACGTGGAGGCCCCCGAGGACGAGAGCATGATCCTCAACCTCGGTCCCTCCCACCCGTCCACCCACGGGGTGCTGCGGGTCATGGTGGAGATCGACGGCGAGCAGATCCTGCGCTCGAAGCCGGTCATCGGCTACCTCCACACCGGGATGGAGAAGACGGCCGAGGAGCTGATGTACCACCAGGGGTGCACCAACGTCACCCGCATGGACTACCTGGCCCCGTTCTTCAACGAGCTGGGCTTCTGCCTGAGCGTCGAGAAGCTCCTCGGCGTGGAGATCCCGGCCCGGGCCACCTGGATCCGCATGCTGATGTCGGAGCTGAACCGGATCAGCTCCCACTTCCTGTGGCTGGCCACCAACAGCGCCGACATCGGCGCCATCAACATGCTCGTCTACGGCTGGCGGGAGCGGGAGATGGTCCTGGCCTTCTTCGAGAAGGTCACCGGCCTGCGGATGAACCACAACTACTTCCGCCCGGGCGGGGTGGCCGCCGACCTGCCCGACGGCTGGCGCGACGACGTGCTCGCCCTCTGCGAGGCCATCCCCAGGAGGATGGACGAGTACGACCGCCTGCTCACCGGCCAGCCCATCCTCCAGAACCGCCTGCAGGGTGTCGGCCCGCTCGACGCCGACACCGCCATCAGCCTCGGTATCACCGGGCCGTTGCTCCGCTCCACCGGTGTGGCCTGGGACCTGCGGCGGGACTCG
>JAKAXG010000476.1 GCA_021827225.1 Actinomycetes bacterium
GTCGAGGCCGACGATGTCGACGACGCGGATCTCCTGCACCGACTCGGGGATGAGGCTCACCTTGGTGCGGATCAGGTCGTGGTCGAGGACGGCCTCCCGGCGGGGCAGGAAGCTGACCTCGATGGGTCGGGCGGCGGCCAGCTCGGCGTTGACGAGCTTCTCCACCGTCGGCCCGAAACCCTCCGGGAGCGGGTCGAACTCGAAGTCCATGCGGGCGGCCAGCGGCTCCATGTTCCCGCCCGTCACCGGCACCTGCCACTCGTTCCAGATCACCCCGCACAGGACGTGCAGAGCGGTGTGGGTGCGCATGAGGGCGTGCCGGCGCTCCCAGTCCAACGCTCCGGTCACGGTGACGCCCACCGCCGGCAGGTCACCCTCGCCCAGGGTGTGCCAGAGGTCGTCCGCCTCCTTGCGCACGTTCGTCACCTGCAGGCCGGCCAGGATCCCGGTGTCGTGGGGCTGGCCGCCGCCGGTGGCGTAGAAAGCGGTGCGGTCGAGGGCGACGCGACGGGTCTCGGGGTCCACCGCGGTGACCACCGCATCGAACTCCCGGAGGTAGGCGTCGCGGAGGTAGAGCTGTTCCGTCGGCACCCCCCCATTCTGGCCGTTTCCCCGAATCCGGCGCGGCGGGGGTGGTGTCGCGGCGGCGGGGGGCGGGGAAGCCCAGTGGCTATCCTCGGCGGCTGAGCCCAGCACGGAGGTCGGCATGGCAGCGGTGCACCACGGCAGGAGCGGCAGGCCGGCCCGTCCGGCGGCCAGCCGGACCAGCGGGACGGACGTGCGGCTGCCGCTCGATACGCTGCCGGCGGAGGGCACCGACGCCGAAGAGGCCTACGACCTGATCTCCAGCGAGCTGCTGCTGGACGGCAGCGCCCGCCTGAACCTGGCCACCTTCGTCACCACCTCGATGCCGGAACGGGCGGCCCGGCTCATGGCCGACACGGCCGACAAGAACATGATCGACAAGGACGAGTACCCGCAGACCGCGGAGCTCGAGCGGCGCTGCGTCAACATCATCTCCAACCTGTGGCACGCCCCGGGGGGCGACGGGGCCACCGGTTGCTCGACGACCGGGTCGAGCGAGGCGGTGATGCTCTGCGCCATGGCCCTCAAGTGGCGGTGGCGCAAGAGCCGGCAGGCCGCCGGGCGGCCGGCCGACCGGCCGAACCTGGTCATGGGCGCCAACGTCCAGGTGTGCTGGGAGAAGTTCTGCCGGTACTGGGAGGTGGAGCCGCGCCTCGTGCCGGTCGAAGGTGACCGGCTGCACCTCACCGGGGAGGCGGCGCTGGAGTACTGCGACGAGAACACCATCGGGGTCGCCGCCATCCTCGGTTCCACCTTCGACGGGAGCTACGAGCCGGTCAAGGAGATCGCCGCCGC
Organism: Actinomycetes bacterium; assembly: GCA_021827225.1. The sequence goes on from JAKAXG010000476.1 coordinate 1,381, forward strand.
CCTGGACCGCTTCCAGGCCGACACGGGACTCGACATCCCCGTCCACGTCGACGCCGCCTCGGGCGGCTTCGTGGCCCCGTTCCTCCAGCCCGACCTGGAATGGGACTTCCGGATCCCCCGGGTGGCGTCCATCAACGCCTCCGGCCACAAGTATGGCCTGGTGTACCCGGGAGTGGGCTGGGCCGTCTGGAGGGACCGCGATGCGCTGCCCCAGGAGCTCATCTTCGACGTCAACTACCTGGGCGGCCACATGCCGACGTTCTCGCTGAACTTCTCCCGGCCGGGCGCCGAGGTCGTGGCGCAGTACTTCATGTTCACCACCCTCGGCTTCGAGGGGTTCCGCCGGGTGCAGCAGCACTCCTCCGACCTGGCGCGCTACCTCGCCGCCGGGGTGGCGGACATCGGACCGTACGACCTGGTCAGCGCCGGCAAGGACCTTCCCGTCTTCTCCTTCGCCCTGAAGCCCGAGGTCCGCAACTACACCGTGTTCGACGTGTCCGACCGCCTGCGGGAGAGGGGCTGGCTGGTGCCCGCCTACACCTACCCCGAGAACCGCCAGGACCTGGCCGTGCTGCGCGTGGTGGTGCGGGCAGGCATGACCTTCGACATGGCCGACAACCTCCTGCAGGACCTGCGGGCCAAGACAGCCGCTCTGGAGGCGCTCCAGCGGCCGATACCCGAGGCGCTGGCCACCCACGAGCGCCCGTTCCACCACTGAGCGGCAGGGGCGCGGTCGCCGGCGGCGCCGCTACCGGGGATGTCCGCCCACGGGGATGTCCGCCAACGGGGATGTCCGCCAACGGGGATGTCTAGGCCAGCCCGACCTCGGCCACCACTTCCTCGACGGAGCCGATGACGCCGGCGTAGAACGGCCCGAAATCGGCGTAGAGGGCCGACGCCTCGTCGAAGCGCATCGAGTAGACGGTGTCCTTGAGGTCGTCGGGATGCACCCCGAAGAGGGTGACCCCCCACTCGTAATCGTCGAGCCCCGTGGACCCGGTGATCAGCTGCACCACCCGCCCGGCGAAGCGCCGGCCGGACCTGCCGTGGTCGATCATCAGCCGCTTGCGATCCTCGAAGTCGAGGGAGTACCAGTTGTCCTTGTCCCCCCGGCGCTTGCTCATGGGGTAGAAGCAGATGGCCCGCTTGCCGGCCGGGGGCAGGTTGGGGTACAGACGGGCCTGCAGGTGCTCCTCGGGCATGCCCTTGGCGTACTCGGACACCTCGGTCAACGAGACGTAGGAGTCGGCGACGGTCAGCCCGGCCCGCTGCAACGCCGTCTGCACCCGCCGGAGGCGGACCCAGTCCGGACCGATGGCCATGAAGCCGATGTCGGCCTTGTGACCGAGCACGGAGAACGGGACCACCTGGTGCTCGGCGCCCTCCGCCTCCTTGACCGCCGACACCACCGCCTCGCCGTCGGCGCCGGGGCCGATCCGGCAGAACAGGTGCAGCACTCCCCACCCGATGGTCGGTGACAGCGACTCGCTCGTCATGGCGTCAGCTTACGGCGGGGGGCTTCGGCCGGGGCCGGCGGGGGTCGCCCGGCGGGGCCGGGGTGCCAGCAGGGTTGGTGACGGGAATCGACGCCCCAGGTGGAATTGTGTCACCAGAGGCCATGGGGTGTCACCAGAAACCGCCGGCGCCGGCACCGGCGGGGAGGGCAGGTCCACCGGTGGTGACGGCAGAAGGCCGGGCCCAGCGGGCCCGGCCTTCTTCAACTGTGGTTACGACCGCCGGAGCGGCGGGACTAGAAGTCCTCCATGCCACCGCCGGGCATGGCGGGAGCGGCTTCCTTCTCGGGCTTGTCGACGATGACCGCCTCGGTGGTGAGGAACAGGGCGGCGATGGAGGCGGCGTTCTGCAGCGCCGAACGGGTCACCTTGGCGGCGTCGATGACGCCGGCCTTGAACAGGTCCTCGTACTCGCCGGTGGCGGCGTTGAGGCCCTCGGACGGGGTGGACAGGTTCTTGACCTTCTCGACGATGACGCCGCCCTCGAGGCCGGCGTTGACGGCGATCTGCTTGATCGGCTCCTCGACGGCCCGGGCCACGATGCGCGCCCCGGTGGCCTCGTCACCCTCGAGCTTCTCGGCCCGGTCCAGGATGGCCGCCTGCGAGCGGAGCAGGGCCACCCCACCGCCGGGGACCACGCCCTCTTCGACCGCGGCCTTGGTGGTGGACACGGCGTCCTCGATGCGGTGCTTCTTCTCCTTGAGCTCCACCTCGGTGGCGGCGCCGACCTTGATGACCGCCACACCGCCGGACAGCTTGGCCAGGCGCTCCTGGAGCTTCTCCCGGTCGTAGTCGGAGTCGGTGTTCTCGATCTCGGTCTTGATCTGGGAGATGCGGCCCTTGATGTCGGCGTCGGAGCCGGCGCCCTCGACGACGGTGGTCTCGTCCTTGGTGACGACGACCTTGCGGGCCCGGCCCAGCAGGTCCAGGGTGGTGTTCTCCAGCTTGAGGCCGACCTCCTCGGTGACGACCTGGCCGCCGGTGAGGATGGCGATGTCCTGCAGCATGGCCTTGCGGCGCTCACCGAAGCCGGGGGCCTTGATGGCCACGCTCTTGAAGGTGCCCCGGATCTTGTTGACCACCAGGGTGGCGAGGGCCTCGCCCTCGACGTCCTCGGCGATGATCACGAGCGGGCGGCCCGACTGCATGACCTTCTCGAGGAGGGGCAGCAGGTCACGGACGGCCGAGATCTTGGAACCGACCAGCAGGATGTACGGATCCTCGAGGACCGCCTCCATGCGCTCGGGGTCGGTGGCGAAGTAGGGGGCTATGTAGCCCTTGTCGAAGCGCATGCCCTCGACCAGCTCGAGGTCCATGCCGAAGGTCTGGGACTCCTCGACGGTGATGACGCCGTCCTTGCCCACCTTGTCGATGGCCTCGGAGATCAGATCGCCGATCTCGCGGTCGGCGGCGGAGATGGAGGCGACCTGGGCGATCTGCTCCTTGGTCTCGGTCTCCTTGGACAGGTCCTTCAGGGAGCCGACGGCGGCCTCGACGGCGGCCTCGATGCCCCGCTTCAGCGACATCGGGTAGATCGGAA